>CALFUW010000047.1 GCA_937929815.1 uncultured Flavobacteriales bacterium
AACTACCCGCTCTCCCGGGATGAGACTCATCACCGCCTGCGCCGTGCGGGCAGCAACCGGGGCAGCTACACGAGAGCCATAGTACGCCTTATCCGGGTTGGGCTTGTCAATGACTACGATGATGCTGTACTTGGGGGCATCTGAGGGAAAGTATCCTGCAAATGAAGCGCGGTATTTGCGACTTGATTTTTCTTTCCAATAGTCGAGCTTGGCCGTACCGGTTTTGCCAGCCAGGCGGACATTTGGATCATACAGATGCCTTGCTGTGCCTTGCTTCACAACATTTTCAAGCAAAACCTGAACTTTTTTCAATGTGCTTTGGCTGCAAACCGAGGGATTGATAACACTCTTTTCAAACTTTCTGACTACTTTTTTATTCTTCCGGATTTCTTCGACGATATAAGGTTTAACCATTACCCCGCCATTGGCCACGGCGTTGTAAACCGCGAGCAACTGCAGGGGGGTAAAACTTGTCTGATAGCCAAAAGCCATCCACGGAAGGGTGATGCCACTCCATTGGGTGCGATCGTCAGGATGTGGAATCTTTGGAGGGGTCTCTCCTTTTATTTCGAAATTCAAAGGCTTATGAATGCCTATTTTATATAGCTTATCCACAAATCTTGACGGATTGTCTTTGTAGTTGTCGAAGACGAGCTTTGCAAAAGCTACGTTTGAGGATTGCTCAAAGGCTCTTGCCAATGAGATGACTCCATACTTGTCGGAAGAGCCTTTTTCACTGAAATTAGACTCTGTAACCACCCTGTCATAGAATGTGTAGGAGCCATTGCCTATATCCACGGTGGTTGAGGTGTCGGCTTTTTTGTCCTCGAGGAGTACAAGGGTGGTAAGTAGCTTAAATGTACTGCCCGGCTCTGAGCTTTCCCATACTGCATAGTTGAGTATTTCGGCATATGTGCCTTGTTCTGTTCGCCCCAGGTTGACCATAGCCCGGATCTTACCGGTGTGTACTTCCATGAGCACTGCCGTGCCATGGTCAGCTTCATACTGTCTGAGAGCGGACAGGAGCTCATGATGCAGAATATCCTGCATCCGACTGTCTATGGTAGACACGACATCATACCCGTTTTTAGGGTCTTCGTCCCATCCGTTGTTGATGGGTTTCCAATGGCCTTTTGCCATGAGTTGCATCCAGCGTTTGCCCTCTTTTCCCTTGAGCCAGAAATCATAAGCACCCTCCAGCCCGGTCTGACCGCGGTCGGAATTACTGTAGCCAATGGTGCGCTCGGCCACTCCGCTCATGGGCATTTTGCGCACGCTTTGCTGCTCGATGATGAGACCGCCTTTGAACTTCCCGTGACTAAACACCGGAAAAGTCTTAATCTGCTGCACGTCAGAGAAACTTACGTCATCCAGCAGTTTTACATACCGGTTGCCGGTATTGCGGGAGCTGTTCAGCAATCTCAGCCACTCATTCTTAGACCGGCCATAGGATGCCAGTTTTGCTGCTAAATCATCGATCTCGCTGCTCCACACACTCTTACTGACGGCCAGGGGATCAAAGTATATATCAAATAAGGGCATGGAGGTAGCGAGCAGTTTCTGATCCGAACTGTAGATATTACCGCGCAACGGAGCGATGGTATGATAGCGGATTATTTGCTGCTCTACGGAGGCTTTGAGTGCCGGACCTTCTACCCACTGCAGCACCACAATCTTATAAAATATGGCCACAAAGGGGACAAATAGCAAAAGTGCCGTGAAATAAAGGCGGATATATAAACTCTTATTCAGGTCTTTCACTACTTTGGGTTGTTTAAGATTTTACCGTTTTTATCGGCTACAATCATCACAGGAGGCTCGGTGCTCTCGACCAGGCCGATCGCCTCGGCCCGTTGTTTCACCTTGCTTCGCATGCTAAGCTTCATGAGCTTGGACCGGGTTTCAGTAAATTCTGAATTCAAGTCTTTGACTGTTGATTGCAGGGCTGCAAGTGCGAGCACCTTTTTTTCGATCATGTGGCCGCTATAAATGCTGATCAGGGCCAGAAATGCCAGCCAAAGCACAAAAAACCTGTGGCGGTTCCAACGGCTGTCAGCCAGAAAACTGCCTTTGATGATTTCAGAGATTTTGAGATTACGTGCTTTCACGACAGTTCGGTTCTGATGGCTGCTCTCAGGCGTGCGCTTCGAGCCCGGGTATTTGAGATGATTTCTGATTCTTCAGGCTCTATCGCCTTTTTATTGATAGGTCTCCAGGGAGAAAGATCATTACCGTAGAAGTCTTTTTCGGTGCGGTCTTCAAAATTGCCGGAACGCATGAAAACTTTTACAAGTCTGTCTTCGAGCGAGTGGTATGAGATGACAACCAGCCTACCTCCAGGTTTGACCAACTCCGTACACTGCATAAGCATCTCTTTAAGAGCATCGAGCTCTTGATTGACCTCTATCCGAAGTGCCTGATATATCTGCGCCAAGGTTTGGTGCTCGCGATTCTTTTTACAAAATGGCTTGCAGATTTCATTGAGCTGACCCGTGGTGAGGATTGCCTGAGCGGAACGGGCCTTCACGATGGCTCTGGCAATTCTGCGGCAGTGAGGCAATTCGCCATATTTCATAAAAAGCCTGCTTAGCTCGTCCTCCGGCCAGTTGTTCAATATTTCGGCAGCAGTCCGCGATGCCTCAGAATTCATCCGCATATCCAAAGGCGCATCAAATCGAAGGGAGAACCCCCTTTCGGGAGTATCAAACTGATAAGAGGACACGCCCAAATCAGCCAATACACCATCGACCGAACGAATCTCCTGAAGTCTCAAAAAGCGCTTTATGTGGCGAAAATTGGCTCGAATCAACGTAAACCTGGGGTCCGAAAGCGCATTGGCAGCAGCATCCGGGTCCTGATCAAAGGCAATCAAACGGCCGTATTCACTTAATTGGCTGAGTATGCCTCTGCTATGACCTCCCCCGCCAAACGTACAATCGACATAGACTCCATCGGGTGATATGCTGAGCATCTTCAGTGCTTCATTCAGCAGAACCGGTATGTGGTATGCAGATGCTGTCATAGAGCAGGAGAATTAAGTTGATTCATTATCATTTAGATCCCCCATCACCTCCTCAGCCAATGCGGCAAAATCTATGTCCGGATTGTTAACCACGGATTCATAAGCCTCCTTGTTCCATATTTCGATCCAGCTACCCATTGCATTGAGCACTATTTCGCTCTGTATCGACGCGTAATTGACCAGGTCTTTTGGAATCAGAAGCCTCCCGTTGGAGTCAATGTCCACCGTTCTCACGCCGGCGGTGTACATTCGGATAAAGTCATTGTTTTTCTTTACAAAGCGGTTGAGCTTGCTGAGCTTATTCATGATCTGATTCCACTCACGCATCGGATACAGCTCAAGACATTTCTGAAATACGCTCCTTTTCAGGATAAATCCTTCCTCCAAAAGGGGTAAAAGCTGCTTTTTGAGCGCAGACGGAAGAAGAATCCGTGCTTTCTCATCGGCTTTTAACTCATGTACCCCAATCAGATTCAAGGATTTTTGGATTTATGTTTCTGATGCTCAAAGGTAAAAATATTTACCACATTTTACCACTTAAGTACCATATTGTTGAAAAATTTTTGGATTTGCAAGTCTGATCTTGTCAAAAATAGCTGTATTACAATCAAATATTACTAGTGGTAAAAAGTGGTATAAAAATATTCCCCACATCGAAAAATATACACCGAAGCACAATTAGATTGATTGGTGCGAGAGGGTATTCAAGTCACTTATAGATCAGCGTGATTTATGGTATGTGAGAGGGAACTGATTTTTTTGACAAACCGGTTTTTTTTTCCATACTTGCAGAAAAATTTTTTAACCCCATGAAAAGACCTAAGCTCATTGCAGGTAACTGGAAGATGAATACAACGCTTTCTGAGGGTATTAAACTGGTGGACATCTTGATACATGCACAAAAGAAATCCCCTTTTAAGGCGCGGGTAGCCGTAGCTCCTCCCTACACTCATCTATCTGAATTTCGGAATAAACTAATGAATTCATCCATATGCCTGGCCGCCCAAAATGTAAGCGATAAGCTGTCAGGTGCTTACACAGGGGAGATATCAGTGTTGATGCTTAAGGATATAGGGATCAGAAAAGTCATCATAGCGCACAGCGAACGCCGTCAGTATTTCGGAGAGACCAATGATATCGCTTTGGAAAAAATAAAAATCATCCTAAAACACGAAATCCATCCGATATACTGTGTCGGAGAGTCGCTCACCGATAGAGAAAAGGATCGGCATTACGCTGTAGTCGAAGAGCAAATCACGGCCGTGCTGTATAAACTGTCTGATGAAAAAATTCCGAAAATAACCATCGCATACGAACCTGTGTGGGCTATAGGTACGGGTAGGACGGCTACACCTGATCAGGCCAGCGATATGCACTCCTTCATCCGAGATGTGGTTGGCAAGCGGTTTGGAGACGACCTCGCTGGTCAGTTGCAAATCTTGTATGGAGGAAGTGTCAATGCAGCCAATGCCGGGGAGCTTCTGTCCATGCCACATATCGACGGTGCTCTGGTAGGTGGTGCATCTCTGAAGGCCGATGAATTTCTGGCAATCATTCAGGCTGCCGGATAGATGCCACTTCAAAAGAGAAATTCATGGAAGGTACCCCTTTTTGTAGCCGGTAGGCTAAGCTTCTCCTCTTCCAGCGGAAGAAGTTTTTCAGGTCCGGTAATAAAACTGATCACGGCATCAGTGGCCGTGAGTTGCATTGTGATGCTCATTGCCGTGATCACAGGTACAGGCCTGCAACACGAGATCAAAAACAAAATTTATGCTTTTCGCGGCCACGTCCAGATCAAGAAATACGTAGATGAATCGGACTTACAGGAATCAGAGAGCATCCTTTTAGACCACACTCTCCTGACAGCCGTATCTTCCCATCCGGCCGTTGTGCACGTACAAAGTTCAGGATACCGTACAGCCATACTCAAGTCGCCGGAGTTTTTCGACGGTTGCGTACTGAAAGGAATTGATGAAAATTACCAGTCTTCCGCCTTCGCTCCCTATTTAAAAGAAGGAAAGATGTTCAAAAAGGTTAAGGGGATACAAAATGATAGCATAGTCCTTTCTGCGCATCACGCCAGAGTGCTCCGCATGGATGTAGGCGACAGGCTGGCGCTGTATTTCATACGCGAATCCCCCAAACCCCCGCTGCTGAGATATCTATACATTTCGGGCATTTACGAATCCGGTGTAGAAGACGTAGACAAGCAGTTTGCATGGGTCGATCTGGACCTTATCCGCGATATCAACCAGTGGAAACCTACCGAGGCCGGTGCATTGGAAGTTTTTCTTAAACCCGGAAGCGACCCAGGAAAGATATCTGAAGAACTATCCCTGCGAATCCCTTATGACCTGCAGGCCATACCGGCGCAGAGAGCCTTCAGACAACTCTTTCAATGGATGGATCTGTTTGATATCAATATTCTGATCATCATCATTGTGATGGTGGTTGTATCCGCCATCAATCTGAGCAGTGCATTGATGATCCTGATTGTCGAACGCACGCGCATGATTGGCCTCTTCAAGGCCTTAGGTGCTACCAACCTATTGATATCCAGAATTTTTCTACTGAAGGCTGCCCTCATTCTTTCCCGCGGCCTCCTGGCAGGTAATCTTCTGGCTCTCGGATATGCCTGGCTTCAGCGCACCTACAGATTGGTGAAACTCGATCAGTCAGCCTATTTTGTCGACAGTGTTCCGGTATATTTTGACAGTGCATGGATCATTGCCGTCAATGTTGGCGCCTTAGTCATCTGCGTACTGATATTACTATTGCCCGCACGGTATATTTCCACCATCCCGCCTGCACGCGTTCTTAAGTTTGAATGATATGGTTCACCTTCCGGTTGATCCGAATCCACCCTTACCGCGTTCTGAGTCAGGCAGTTCACTCACCACTTTCCACTCCACACGGCTGTACTGGGTCACGACCAGTTGTGCTATGCGTTCGCCAGGTTGTAGTGTAAAGGGTTCACGACCGTGATTTATGAGGATCACGCCAATCTCCCCGCGGTAGTCCGCATCAATGGTGCCTGGACTGTTCAGACAGGTAATACCGTATTTTAGTGCAAGGCCGCTCCTCGGGCGAACCTGAGCTTCGTAGCCCTCTGGGAGCGCTATTTTTAAACCCGTTGGCACTAAGATGCGGTCACCCGGCAATAATACAACCGGCTCGCTCAGATTTGCCCTCAGGTCCATACCGGCTGCGTGTTGGGTCTGATAGGTAGGCAGAGGATTTGGACTTTCGTTGATTACAGCAATTTGTAGCGTATTCATCTTCTAATCAATGTTTTTATCATAGTTCGGATCTCAGATTTCTCAAGTGTGAAGACCACCACCAACGATCCCAATCCAATCAAAAACTTACCGGGCAAAGACTGGGTGTAGTACAATCCAAAAGATGTAGCCGATGCAATCATGATCATGCCTAGAATATTCGGCACCTTATAAGGAATCGGGAAATGCTTTCTGCTCAACGCATACGAAACACAAACCATCACCATGTGTGATGCCAAAAGGGCGAATACAGCTCCCAAAATTCCAAAAACGGGAATCAATATGGCATTTACAAAAAGATTGACTACTGCACCAGAAAGACTAATCACAATACCGAAATGTGTTTTTTCGATGACCTTGTACCAGATATTAAGATTAAAGATGACACCCAGAAGCAACTGCGATATAAAAAGGATGGGCAGAATGTAAAGTCCATCCCAAAACTTACTGTCGATAAAGTATTTGACAATTGGCAACAAAGCACTCATGGCAATCACAGCCACCGACAGGATCAGCACAAAAACTTCCATCACACGAGCATATAACACAGGGGCGTTCTTTTCGGATGCATTTTTAAAAAAAAAGGGCTCAGCAGCATAACGGAACGCCTGAATAAACAGTGATATAAATACGGATAAACGAAACACAGAAGCATATACGCCCACGGTCTCCAGGGAGGTGCCGGCGGGTAACAAATATTTCAGCAATTGTCGGTCAAAGACTTCGTTGATAATGCCTGGAAGCCCGGCCAGCATCACCGGAATCCCATAGGTTAAAATTTGACTTACCGGCAAAGCCTTCTTTCTGCCTTCTGAGACCGGTCTAAGCGTCGGAATCAACATAAATAACTGGATCACAACAGCTGCGCCATTAGCAATAAATATTGCTAAAACCGGATTTTGAGGGGCGGGAATTGAATAACCTTGTGCAGCTACATAAGGCGCCAGAAGAAGAAAGTACAGATTGAGCCCAATGTTGATTCCAATATTGGTAAGACGTATCACAGCAAAAAGAAAAGCCTTATTCATCTGCCGAAGCCTGGCATATGGCAAGGTAGCCAACACCTCTCCTGTCAGAATTAATACCAACAGCCATAAATACTCAGGGTGCTCCTGGTAGCGCATAGCCTTGAGAATCAAATCACTGAAAATCCATACTAGACCTAAAAAAATTCCTGACGAGGTTGTCATCACCAGGAAGGTCTGTCGAAAGACTGCACCCTCGTCAAGGCCCTCCTTACTCGCATATCGGAAATATGTCGTTTCCATACCGAGCGTAAGCACCACGGTCAGTATGGCAATCCAGGAATAAATATCGCTGTTGATACCCATCTCACCGCGCTCTAATACGGCTGTATGCAGAGGTGTAAGCAGAAAGTACGCAAACCTCCCGATAATAGACGAAAGACCATAAATGGCCGTCTGACCAGCTAAGGAACGCAAAGAGTGCAATTAGTACCTATCTATTTTGCCGGCCAAATTAATCAAACCTTTCAACCTTTTGAATCTTTGTAATCCACTATTCTTGTGCTCCAT
>CALFUW010000048.1 GCA_937929815.1 uncultured Flavobacteriales bacterium
GCTGATGATGCCGATGCCCTGAAAACATTCCGCAATGTGTTTCACATCCCGAAGAATAGAGACGGAACGGATAAAATATACTTCACCGGCAACTCACTCGGCCTTCAGCCAAAGGCCGTCCGAACATTCCTTCTGGAAGAAATCGAAGATTGGGCTGCTTTGGGAGTGGATGGACACACACATGCCCGAAGACCGTGGATGCCCTATCACGAATTGCTTACGCATCATCTCGTGTATCTGACCGGCGCCAGGCCGTCTGAAGTCGTCGCAATGAATACCCTCACAGCCAATCTTCACTTTCTGATGGTTTCCTTTTACCGGCCTACAAAATGGCGGTACAAAATCATTTGTGAATCAAAAGCTTTTCCCAGCGACTATTATGCTCTGGACAGCCAGGCCCGCTTTCACGGTTATTCCAATGCGGTCATTGAAATCCCCTCCGATGCAAATGGGATCATCTCTGAAGCGACGCTTCTGGACTTTATAGATCAAAATGCTGATGAAACAGCCCTTCTGCTCATGGGTGGTGTCAATTATTACACCGGACAGGTTTTTGATATGGAGAAGGTTACAAGCTTTGCCCGGGAGAGAGGCATTACTGTCGGTTGGGATCTGGCACATGCCATCGGAAATATTCCACTCAGGCTGCACGACTGGGGAGTTGATTTTGCTGCATGGTGCAGCTACAAGTATCTCAATGGCGGTCCGGGAGCGGTGGCCGGAATCTTTGTCCATGAACGCCACCACGGCAAAGTTTTGCCTCGATTTGAAGGCTGGTGGGGTCATGATAAGTCGACGAGATTTGAGATGCCCCACGACTTTGAACCCATGCACTCGGCAGAAGCATGGCAACTGTCGAATCCACCCATTCTGTCAATGACTCCACTGTTGGCCTCTCTGCCGATATTTGAGGAGGCAGGCTGGAAATCTCTGAGGGAAAAGAGCAACAAGTTTACATCTTTTTTGGTTAGCGGTTTAAAAGAGATCAATGATGCATATAGTGCAGGTATTTCGGTGATTACACCTTGCAACGGGGAAGTTGTTGGCTGCCAGCTCAGCGTGATATTCAAAGGCTTTGGTCGCAAGGTGTTTGACTACTTGACAGAGAGAGGTGTCGTGACTGACTGGCGTGAGCCGGAGGTCATCCGGATGGCGCCCGTACCGCTGTATAACTCTTTTGCCGATATTTACAAAACATTGGAAATCATCGAACAAGCAATCATAAAACTAAAAAAATGAGTTTTCAAAGGAGAAACATTGTCATTTCAGGAGGGGGTCTGGTAGGATCTCTGCTTGCTGTGTATTTTGCCCGGAGAGGCCATAAAGTTCGCCTTTTTGAGCGAAGACCGGATCCGCGAAAGACCAATGTGTATGCCGGCCGTTCGATCAACCTTGCTTTGAGCGACCGGGGCTGGAAGGCTCTGAAGGGCGTAGAACTCGACGAGCCTGTGCGCCGGATTGCCCTGCCCATGTATCACCGCGGCTTACACCAGCCGGATGGCACCTATATGCGTCAGCCTTACGGTAAGCCGGGTCAGGCCATTTATTCTGTTTCGAGGGGAGGTTTGAATGTCCTCTTGCTTGATGCCGCTGATTCCTATGACAACGTTGAACTCTTTTTTAACCACAAATGCATTGACATCGATTTTGATACGAATGAAGTCAAGTTTTTGGATGTGGCTGAGAATGAGGTTATCATCAAGGCAGATTACATTTTTGGTGCAGATGGTGCTTTTTCGGCAATCCGAAACGAAATGATGAAAACCGAACGATTTGACTATCAGCAGCAGTATATCTCGCATGGATACAAAGAGCTGACCATACCGGCAGGAGATGACGGATCATTCTTATTGGAAAACAATGCGTTGCATATCTGGCCCCGACATGAGTTTATGCTGATTGCCCTGCCTAATACGGATGCGACGTTTACATGCACACTTTTTCTGCCATTCGAAGGTGAAAATTCATTTTCTATCCTGGACACACCGGCCAAGGCACGCGCCTTTTTTGAAGAAAAATTTCCGGACGCCCTGGAATTAATGCCTGATTTTTCCGGCCAGTGGGAGCAAAACCCGGTCTCTTCTCTGTGCATCATCCGGTGCTATCCCTGGGTGAAAAATCAAACAGCCCTGATTGGCGATGCGGCACATGCCATTGTACCTTTTTATGGTCAGGGGATGAATTGCGGATTTGAAGATGTAGATGTGCTCTTTCAGTTGCTCGACCACACGGATGACTGGAATGCAGTGCTTGGCGAATATCAGAAACTTCGCAAGCCCGACGCTGATGCCATCGCCGAACTTGCCATGAGAAATTTCATCGAAATGCGCGACCTTACCGCAGATCCGAAATTTCTCCTCCAGAAAAAAATTGAAGCCAGAATTCAGGAAAAATATCCCCATCTCTGGACCCCGCTCTACTCGATGGTTACGTTTAGCCACAGGCGCTACTCCGAGGCTCTGGCTCTTGGACAGATCCACGAACAAATCATGGCGGATGTAATGAATCGGCCGGATATTGAGTCTGCCTGGGATCGCGGGGAAGTCGAAGAAATAATCATCGGAAAACTCCGGGAGATTCAACTCACATGAGCACTATAGCTGAAAATCGAAACAAAATCATTTCGGAAATAGGGCCGAACGTCACACTCGTGGCAGTTTCAAAATTTAAGACACCTGCACAGATTCTTGAAGCATATGATGCGGGTCATCGCGACTTCGGAGAAAATCGCGTTCAGGAGCTCGTCGCAAAAGCTGAAAGTCTGCCAAAAGACATTCGATGGCATATGATTGGTCATCTTCAAACCAATAAAGTGAAATATATAGTTCCTTTTGTTCACCTGATTCATAGCATCGACAGCGAAAAATTACTGGCAGAAGTTCAGAAACAGGCGGCCAAAATCGGTCGCAAAACAGATGTGCTCCTTCAGATCCATATAGCCGCCGAGGAGACCAAATTCGGCCTCTACGAGGAAGAGTGCCTGGTGTTGGCTGAAAAAATACGTCGTGGCCACTTCCCAAACATCCGCCTTCGCGGCCTCATGGGTATGGCTACAAATACGGATGATACTGCCAGGATCCGTTCTGAATTTCAGCGCCTTAAATCCCTGTTTGATCGTTTGAGTGTCTTGTATCCCAATCAGATCTTCAATACCCTATCCATGGGAATGAGCAGCGACTATACCATTGCACTTGAGTGTGGCAGCACGATGATACGCGTAGGTAGTGCTATTTTCGGCAGCAGATGAGTTGAAATGCAAATGGATCTTGATGTTGAGGCAAAACAAGCATTAAACCGGGAATATGCTGCTTTAATTGCGGACCTGTAAAAAATGCTCCATTGTTATGGTATCGGTCGTTTGAGGTTTTTTTTAAAAGGAGCGAACACTCAGAGGGAATGGCCTCATTCTGCAGTTGAACTTTTTGACCTGTCGTTAATGCATTTTGAAATATTTTAGCCCATCATTTTATGCTAATGAAGCATCTCATATACATTTTTTCCGGGGTATTTTTCATTGTTTTCCAATCTTGTTCGCTCAAAACGGTAGATGCCTCTGGTGTGCGCTCTGAAAGATCCTCGGCTTTACCAGCCTTTTCGCACCTCACCCTGAGCGGTAATTTTACATTTATCTTAAAAAATGCCGAAAATGCATCCATCACTCTAAAAGGAGACAGTGCTTTTCTGGATCACATACACTACGAAGTAAACAAGAGAAAACTCCTGATTGAAAGCCGAAGCGACTGGAGAGGAGCTGAGCCTCCAGTCATAGAAGTTTATACAAGTGATCCCATTTATCAATTAGAAGTCGCCGGCCTTGTGAAGGCTGTCAGTCAGCGCAGGATTGAAGCTGATAAGTTCCAAATCGATATGGCCGGTGCTGCCCAGGCTGACTTAAATATCCGGGCCAATGAACTCATGGTAAATCAAAGCGGGGCATCCCAACTCAAAATTTCAGGTGCTGTGGAGACGTTTGTCCTTAATTCTGCCGGAGCATCCTATACCGATGCCCGAAGCATGCCATCCCGGAATCTAAAAACCAACATCAGCGGAGCATCGAAGGCTGAGGTGTTTGTCATAGATCGCCTGAATGTGACCCTTTCCGGTGCATCGTCGCTTAAATACATCGGTAGTCCCGCGATCAAATCTAAAATATCGGGCAATGGAACCCTTTCAATCATCGACTAATCAATAACAAACATTATGGATACAAAAATCCTCGAGCGTGCAACCGTATGGACACATCCCCCCTTCGACCAGCAAACCCGGGAGGAAGCGCAAAAACTCATTGAAAGCGGAGGAAAAGAACTCGTCGATGCCTTCTACACCGATCTGGATTTTGGCACAGGTGGGCTCAGGGGTATCATGGGCTGCGGCACCAATCGCATCAACAAATACACCATCGGCCAGGCCACTCAGGGCCTGGCCAATTATCTCAAAAAACAGTTTCCAAACCAAAACATTTCCGTAGCCATTACACACGATACCCGCAACGGCAGCCGCCATTTCTCGGAACTTGCGGCAGATGTGCTCAGCGCCAACGGAATCGACGTTTATTTATCTGAAAGTTTTCGTCCTACCCCCTGGTTGAGCTTTGCCATTCGCCAGTTGGGTTGCAAAGCAGGTATTGTGCTCACCGCTTCACATAATCCTCCTGAGTACAATGGATATAAAGTGTATTGGAGCGATGGCGGTCAGCTGGTGCCACCTCACGATCATGCAGTCATTCAGGAAGTCAGATCCGTTACCTTTGACCAGATCTGGTTTGAGAAGCGTGTTGAAAAAATACACATCGTTGGCAGAGATATCGACGAAGAGTACATCCGCAAGATTACTTCGCTATCGATGAATGATTCCGGTAAGGATCGGCTAAAAGTTGTATTCACTCCCTTGCACGGTACATCGGTGGATTTGCTGCCGAAAGCGATGGGCGCATCAGGATTCAAAAACATATTGACAGTCAAGCCACAAGCCGAGCCTGACGGCAATTTTCCGACGGTCAAATCTCCCAATCCCGAGGAGGCCGAGGCGCTGAGCATGGCCTTACAACTGGCTCAAGATGAAGACGCTGACCTTATCATCGGGACGGATCCCGACGCCGACAGAGTAGGCATTGGCGTGAAAAACACCGACAATCAATGGGTACTTCTGAACGGCAACCAAACGGGTGCCGTCTTACTTTGGTACATTCTCGATCAATACAAGCAATCCGGAAAGCTCTCGCCCAACAGTTTTATTTCAAAATCCATTGTAACCACTGATTTAATCAGTGAAATCGCTCGCGCTTACAATGTAGAATGCCTTGAGTGTCTGACCGGATTTAAATGGATTGCTGACTTTATTAGAAAGTTTGAAGGTCAGAAAGAATTTATTGCCGGTTGTGAAGAGAGTTATGGCTATCTGATCGGCGACTTTGTACGCGACAAGGATGCCATCAGTGCATCCGTAGTGATTGCCGAGGCTGCGGCATGGGCAAAAAGTCAGGGTTCATCGTTTTATAAGCTGCTTACCGACCTTTGGTTAAAATTTGGCTATTATGGAGAAAAGCTCATTTCCATTACCAAAAAAGGTAAAGAGGGATTAGAAGAAATCGACCGTATGATGGAAGATCTTCGCCGGCAGCCGCCAAAGGAGTTGGATGGAGAACGCGTAGTGAGGATTCTTGATTACAAAACACAAAAAGACCACAATACTCAGACCGACGAAGTCTCAGCCATCCACCTGCCCCCGTCCAATGTCCTGCAGTTTTATACCCAATCCGGCGCGCGCATCACGGCACGACCCAGCGGTACTGAACCAAAAATAAAATTCTATTTCAGTGTGAAGGTACCGGTGTTTACCTATGATGAAATTCAAAACGCCTCTGTTTCTGTAGAACAGAAGATCAACGGATACATGACCTCACTCGGGCTTTAATCTGCTTCGGATGAGAAGATGGAAGTTTGAAAATACGCTCTGGCTGTTTTTTTATGTTTCGATTGCCCTGGTCTACATTCGTGGTTTGTTTCTGGGCCTCATGGATGTAGATAGTGCGCAGTATGCATCCATCAGCCGGGAGATGTATGAGACGGGCAGCTATCTTCAGGTACGTCACCAGGGGAGGGACTACCTCGACAAACCGCCCCTCTTGTTTTGGACCTCCGCATTGAGTTACAGCATCTTCGGAATCAACGAATTTGCTTTCAGATTTTTCTCCTTTTTGTTCAGCATACTGGGGGTATATTCCACCTATCGCCTGGGACGACTACTGTACAAC
The DNA here is from genome assembly GCA_937929815.1 of uncultured Flavobacteriales bacterium. GTDB lineage: Bacteria > Bacteroidota > Bacteroidia > Flavobacteriales > Schleiferiaceae > Thermaurantimonas. The sequence continues at coordinate 6,254 of CALFUW010000048.1, forward strand.
ATTTGGGTAGGGAAGGTAGCTGCCTTAATTCTGGCTACATGTCAAGCCTGGTTTCTCTTTAATCACGATGTGCGCACAGATACCATCCTCACAGGAGCAGCTACCTATGCTGTCTGGCAGCTCATCTATTATCTGAAAGCAAAAAAGCCCTTTGCCTTTGTAGGGGCCTTTACAGGCATAGCCGTGGCAATGATGAGCAAAGGGCCTATTGGTCTGGTGATTCCGGCTGTAGCCGTAGGTGTGTATCTGATCAGCATTAAAAAATGGAAGAAGATTTTTCACTGGCGTTGGCTCGCAGGTCTGGCATGGACGATGCTCCTGCTGACGCCCATGTTGTATGGATTATACATGCAGTATGACGCACAACCTGAAAAAGAAGTGGAACTGATGACAAGTGCCGGTCCGCAATCCTATAAAGGTCTATCCGGGATCAAATTCTTCTTCTGGACGCAGAGCTTCGGCCGTATTACGGGAGATAGCGCCTGGGAGGACAGGAGCAGCCCTTTCTACTTTGTGCACAATTTTCTATGGTCTTTTGCTCCATGGAGTCTTCTGTCCATCCTTGCCTTGTACTCCAGGCTGAAAAACAATTTTGTCGCTGACAATCGCTACAAGGAGTGGGTCTCTCCGATGACTTTTCTCTTTGCTTTTTTTGCTTTTTCGGCTTCGAAGTTCAAACTGCCGCATTATCTCTTTATTGCCTTTCCATATGCGGCAATTTTTTCGGCCTACTTCGTCGTGATGCGTCTTCCGAAACTAAGCGGTTGGATGAAGGTCGCCACGGTGGTACAGCAGTATGTATTTGCGTTTTTTTCAGCAGTAGTAGCTGTTTTTCTGATGGCCGTGGTTTTTCCTGAGAAAGAATACATGTCGGTGATTATCTGGTTTACCGGAATCAGTGCAATCATCATTGCTTCACTAAAACTTCCTTACACACGGGCGATCCTTGCGATCGGTGCTTTTACCGGAGTCATGCTCAATGGCGTTTTGAATTTCAGATTTTATCCCGAGCTTATGGAGTACCAACCCGGATATTATCTGGCCGAACGCATACACAAGGCCAAAATTCCTCCGGAAGAGGTTTGTATTTCATTTGCCCGTTCGGTCCATACGCTGGAGTTTTACAGCCGTCACATCTTTTGTAAGGAAAATACTGTCCGGCCTGAACTGAGCAAATATTGGATTTGCTCGGTTGAGCAGCTTAAAAATATTGAAGATCAAGGTCTTAAATACAGTGTTTTGCTGCAGCGCCCTTCCTATCATGTGACCTTGCTCAACATCGGATTTCTGAATCCTGCCACACGTGAAAATTATCTCGACCAGGTTTATCTCATCGAAATTCTTTAGATGAAAAAAGTCCTTCTGTACATCTTTTTTTCTGCTTTTGCCATGAAGGCAGCTGCCCAAAAACACTACATGGGTCAGATCACCATCGCTTCCGGAACGCATGCTCTGCGATTCAATGCGCTCTTATACCAGACTAAAAAGGATGCGGTACTCAGAATTACAAACGCCAACGATACGATCGAAATGAGCGGCATTTCTGTGGCAAGGAATCGCTGGCGTTTTGAGTTTCCGGTGTTCAATACCCACATCGATCTGCAAAAAATTTTTGACCGGTGGGTAGGAACTTTTACAGATGAGGATAAATCCGAAGTTTTTCCGCTGACCCTTGAGCCGATTCGTCCCGGATCAGTCAGATATCCTCTGGAGAAATCGCAGCCAGCTGAGGGACGCTTTCAGGTACTATTTGATTTTGGGACAGAAAGAGAGCGCAGCGCTGTTTTGGAATTTTTTCCTTTTTCAGGATTCGAAATTCGTGGATCGGTGCTCACGCAGGCCGGTGATTACCGGTTCTTTCAGGGCAGTGTTTCTGAAGATTCATTGATTATGAGCACATTTGACGGGAAGTTTGCCTATGTTGTTGCCGGACGGATCAAGGGCGACAGCATTGCGGGATTTCAATATTTCATCAATTCGGCTCCGCGTCCTTTTGTGGGTGTCCGAAGCAGTGAAACAAATCTTCCTGATCCGAAATCCCTGGTAAAAATTTCTGATACGCTTTCAAAAATCAAATTCTCATTGCCTGATGTGCGTTACAAGATGTTTGATTTTGACGCTGCACAGCCTGGAGCCAGACTTACATTGATTACCATCGGGGGATCATGGTGCCCGAATTGTATGGATGAAGCGCGCTTTCTGAACAGGATCTACAATCGCTACAAAGACCTCGGACTTCAGGTAATCGGCGTGTATTTTGAATATACGGACAAGGATTCGGTGGCTTTACCACTTTTACACCGGATGGTCACACAACTTGGTCTTGACTTTCCCGTGCTTTACGGTGGAAGCGTCCGGCAGCAGATGGCCGCCCGGGTGTTTCCGCAGATTGAAAAGGTACTGGCTTATCCTACACTGATCGCTTTAGACGCTGATGGTACGATCGTAAAAACCCACACAGGATTCTATGGACCTGGCACCAGCCTCTATGCAGCGTTTGAAGAAGAAATGATCAATTGGATTGAACAAGCTTTGAAATAGCCGTTATCACCGGGTAAAAAGGCGGTTGATGCTTGTGGATGATCAGTCGGCCACTGAGGCCGGTGGAGAGGAGATGTCACAATTCGCCGTTTTCCACAAAACTGTAATACTCATTATTGCCGATGATCAGATGATCGTTTAATTTAATTCCCAAAATTTTGCAGCCTTCATCAATTCTCTTTGTCAAATTTCGGTCAGCTTCAGAGGGTTTCAGATTGCCGGAAGGGTGATTGTGGCTGATGATGATATTAGTGGCACTGTGCTCAAGGGCTTTTTTGAAGACAACGATCGGATCAACGACCGTGGCTGTAATTCCGCCGGCACCGATTTGCTCGCATCCGAGCACGGCAAGCTTGCTGGAGAGGTAAATCACATAAAATTTTTCGACCTCGAAGTCAGCCAGATAGGGGATGAGGTATTCATAGGCTTTTTGAGCTGAATTTAGAATAGTGTGGAGTCCACGCGTTTCCCGTGCACGGCGGCCGAGTTCGAGGGCGGCCAGTATGGTGATGGCCTTTGCTTCGCCGATTCCT
>CALFUW010000049.1 GCA_937929815.1 uncultured Flavobacteriales bacterium
CAAAAAACTGAGCCACCTCTGCCTGAGACATTTCGCGAAAAGTCCCAATGACCGAGTGAAATACATAGGATAATGTCCAGCTCTCTATGTAGCAATAGTAGCTTGCTACAGCAATATTGGTAAAGATCCCGAATACGCCGAAGTATTTCCAAATACGTCTTCTGTCCATAGCGTCGAGAATGAAAGGGGTAGAATGTATACCCCTCTTACCGCCGAAGCGTCCTACCGACCACTCCACCCAAAGCAATGGAATGCCCATCAATAAAAAACATGTCAGATAAGGTATGATGAATGCTCCCCCTCCGTTTTGGACAGCCTGAACCGGAAAGCGAAGAAAATTTCCAAGACCTACAGCGTTCCCGGCCATTGCCAGGATTAGTCCCAATCGTGTTCCCCACGATTCTACTTTCATTACACGATGAATTGTCAATTACACCTCGTGCAAATAAAACCAGTATTACCGGAAGAAAAAATAATTTTTATGCTTTTTTTAAGCAGTAGTCTACGATGGACAGTCCCTCTTTGAAAGAATGTGGTTCAAACCCCAGCTCCCGACGCGCCTTGTCAATGATGAAGCCGGTTCGAGGCGGGCGATTAGCCGGTTGACCCAAAGTCATCGAATCTACCGGCGTGACTATGGATGCATCAAGATTCCAAAACTCAGCTACTGCATACACTATGTCCACGATGCTCATATAATCTTTTCCCGAAATATGATAAATGCCTTGTGCCTGTTTTTCGATGGCAAGCAAACAGGCTTTGGCAAGGTCTTCGGCCAGAGTAGGTGTGCGAAATTGGTCATTTACTACGCGTATGGGCTGACCTTTTTCCAGAGCGCCCTTTGCCCACAGAACAATATTTGATCGGGACAGGCCCGGAGCAAATCCGTAGACCAAGATGGTGCGTAGTATTGACGCTCGTATTTCAGATTGTAATATGATTTTTTCTGAATCGAGTTTTGATTGTCCGTAAATGCTCAATGGATTGGGTTTGGCATCCTCAGAAAGCAGTCCGTTTGTGCCGTCAAAGATGAAGTCTGTACTGATGTGGACAAGATACGTGTCATATTGCCGGCAGGCTTCTGACAGATATTGAACCGCAGCAACATTCAATGACCGACACCCTTCCGGATCCTTTTCGCAGGCGTCTACGTTGGTCATGGCGGCCGTGTTGATGATGGCATCCGGCCTGTGCATAGCAACGGTGCGGAATATGTCTTCCCGGCTTGTAATATCCATGCTTTCATATATGTAACCTCCTGGTTCTGGATATCGGTCGATTCCCTTAGAAGTATTGATAAGAGTATAAGAGGGGTGATGCCTAAGCATGTCCGTGATTTTATTACCTAGCAAACCATTGCTGCCCGTGACAAGTATTTTCATATTTTAATTTATTCATATTTAGGTTTTACAAGAGCCAGGATGAGGTATGCAAGAATCGCAGTACCAAAAGATAGGAGTGTGCCAATGATAAAAGCTATTCGCACGCCACGGATGTCCAGGTCAAATCTGCGCGCAAGCCAACTACAAACTCCGAGAAGTACTTTGTCATTCATGATTTGGATGATCAACGGGTTTATTTGTCCCAAATGTACTCAATTGCCATATTCCAAAGTACGGTGAGGACGTGCATAAGTAGATCTGCAATGGAAAATCATCCTTGTAAGAATAAATGTCAAACGGGTGGCCATGGGGGCCTATTGCCTGCAGGTTATACATGTACGCCAGGGTAGCTCATGATTGTTTCGTTCTATCTGGCTGTATTGTTATTTTTATACAAAATTTGAAATCTGAGGTGTGTAAACAGAGTACAGCACTGTGATGGCATGCCATATAGATGCCAACACATGATGTTCTTCTATTGATAGTTTTCTAAAAACACGTAAAGAGCGGTCTGCTATATCTATGCCTTTCTGGCATAAGTAATGTTGACGGCTTTAATATGAATTTTATTTTGATTTCGGCAAGTAATGGTTTTCCCGGTCAACCTCATGTGAGGCCTTGTTCAAAAGAATCGTAATTGGCATAAAATTCTTCACTCAGAATGGTTATTTTTAGGCAATTCCTTACCGCAATGTGGGCAGATGAGATTTGATTTTTCTGAGCTCTCATGACTCTCAGCAATTTTTTGCAATTCGGAACTAAATCCACCAGCCAGAATACCTGCCGGCAATGCAAAAAGTCCTATTCCCATAAGCGCTATTATTCCACCTAAAAATTTGCCAATCGGCGTTACAGGGTGCATATCTCCATAACCTACCGTCGTAAGTGTAATGATGCCCCACCACATCGTCTCAGGAATGGATCGAAATACGTCCGGCTGTGCTTTGTTTTCCACATAATACATTGTAAATGAAACAAATATCAGCATAATGATGATGAAGAAAAGAGCAAAAAACAACTCCTGAAATTTTGCTCTGAAGACTCTTCCCAAAAGCTGGAGTGCGGTAAAGTACCTGAAAAGTTTTAACAACCTGAACAAGCGAAAAACCAATAAGAAATAGTAATTCAGACCGAATAAGTAATTCAAATAAAATGGGATAACGGCTAATAAATCTATGATGCCATAGAAGCTGATAATGAAACGTAGCCGCGGTTTTTTAAATACCGAATATTTCTCGGTGACCGGAGCGATCCAGATTCGAAGAAGGTATTCAGCAGAAAAAATTATAACTGTGAAAATTTCAAAAAATAAAAAATTTTCCTTGTAAAAAAAAGGGATGTCGGGCACGGTATCCAAAATCAACGCTGTGATATTCAATAAAATAACAGTAGTAATGAAGATATCTACTGCCTTGGCCAGTCCTGAGTCGGCCGTATCCGGTTCGAGAAGATGCGCAAAATATCGCTGAATTTTCTTATAATTGTTTTTCATGTAAAGTCATTAATCAGTCCAAAAATACTATTGGGGATAAAAAAGTCCACTCTGTCACTCTTTGCCTTTTTCTTTGTAAAAACATGTACTATCCCCACATGAGACCTTTAACACTTAACCTGTTTCAATATGTCGCCGTGATTCTGATAGCGGTGCATTTGCTTCCAGCTCAGCCTTTCAAAAGCTTTGGTATTGAAGAAATTGCATCTTTCCATCACATTACAGAAGAAGTAATAAGTAAGAATGGACTATTAATGGCATGGAAAACTGCTCCCGTAGAAGGAGACGGTCATATTACCATTCTCAACAATGATACGAAAGATACCATTAAATTACAAAGAGCTCATAAAGTGTTTTTTAACGACAACAGCACTTATTGCTTGGCTCTTGTGAAGCCGCCCTTTCAGGAAATCAGAGCATCTAAACGTGCGAAAAGTACCCAAAAAACAACCCCAAAAGACGTGCTCATCCGTATATCGTCCGACTTTAAAATTGACACCATATGTGAAATTGAAAAGCTTTGGTTTCCGGATAAAACAGAACGATTCGCTTACTTTTCTACATCTAAACGACCTGAACCCCTGAAAGATACTACGCTGTCAGACAGCACCTACATACCCTCAAAAAAGATCAAAGAACCCAAAGAAAAACCCCTTTACTTTTTGAATATTCAGACTGGTGATACCACATACATCGGTCATGCCGCGGATGTCTCTGAGTCAGCAAATGGCTTATTGCTCCTATACACTGAGAAAAATTGTGAATCAAGTTCAGAGAAAAAGAACCTGTATCTTTATTCTGCCGAGTCAAATTCGTCCATCTGTCTGGATTCCAATTCTTTTGACTTCAGGAAATTATTGGTTTCAGATTTTGGCAGATATCTTTCCTGGCTGAGCATATCAGACAGTACAGCAGATCCTCACGTCTGGAGATGGACTTTGATTGATCTTCGCAGTAAAGGACTAAAGCCAACTATTTCAGACACTCTTCTTGAAAATAAATACTTTAATTCCAATGGCCAATGGATTTTTTCAGAATCAGAGAGGCGGCTGTATCTGACGCTGCTTCCAGACACTCCCGTGAGCGAAAAACCAGATACAACCCTTACAGACGACGAACGACCTGAATTTGACCTGTATTCTCACACAGACTATCACCTAATGACCTGGCAACTTGCCAATGTAGAAAGACTAAAGTCTGCCGGGATTACAGCTGTGTTTGATCTATCTAATAAAAAAGTAACCCTCCTTACAGAATCTGCCGAGGAGGCTGCCATGATTGCCACGGATATCGACCAGCCCTGGATCCTTACGGCTCGCAATGCCGGACTGGATCAAGGACGAAACTGGGAGTTTCCGGAACAGTTTACCTACCACATTGTACATACTAATTCTGGAAAGCGCACGCTGGTAGCTCGTGATTTATATGCATCAGCTGAACTGTCACCGGGGTCGAAGTTTGTTCTGTGGTTTGATCGGGACAGCCGACAATGGATGATTTTCAACATTCGTAACCAAAGGACATACCCAATCGGCACAGATGTAGCCTCCGGGTGGCACAATCATGAGCATGATCTCCCCTCCCCACCGCCAGCCTATGGAAAGGCAGGGTTTACCGCAGGCGACAAACAGGTTTGGCTCTATGACCGCTATCACATTGTAGCAGTCGATCCCGAAGGAAACAAAAAATCAGTGCGTGTAACTTCCTTTTCAGATTCCTTACATACAGTCAGATACCGGCGTGTGTACAAAAAAGAACGGTTTATCGGCCAGAATGGCAGAAACGTCTTTCTGGTGCAGAAAAACAACCTGACCAAACAAGAGACGCTTTTATCATTTAATATCAAATCAAACAAAGTCAGCAACCGACATTCATTGCGTCAATCCCTTCATCAACTCAAGGGTGGTGAATACGGACAATGGTTGCTGCTACGTGAGGAAAGTTACTTAGACTACCCTGAAATTCAAACCATCAGCACCGATTTGGCTCGTGTACACAAATGGACAAATGCGGGTCAGCAGTATGCGAGTTTCAACATTGGAAATGTATATTCATTCCCTTACCGCGTGCGCCTCAGCAACGATTCACTCGTGGACCTGGAAGGTCTCATATATATCGACGACCGACGTTCCGAAAAAATACCGGCCATTGTATATTTTTATGAAAAGAGTTCTGATAATCTTCACAAGCATCATGCTCCGAGATTTAGTCGTAGCATTATTAATCCTGCAGTGTATGTCTCGCACGGATATGCGGTCATCATTCCAGACATTGCGTACAGCATTTCCAATCCGGGAGAGGACGCTCTACGCTGTGTCACCGCAGCTGTGGACGAAGCCTTAAAGCGCTGGCCTATCATTGATTCTGACAGGCTTGGCCTTAATGGTCAGAGCTGGGGTGGCTACCAGGTTGCATACATTATCACGCAGACATCGAGGTATAAGGCCGCATTTGCCGGCGCACCCGTTGCCAATATGACAAGTGCTTACGGAGGCATTCGATGGGGCACCGGTTACAGCAGAATTTCACAATATGAAAAGGGCCAAAGCAGAATTGGTTCCAATCTATGGGACGACGTAGACGCCTACATCCGAAACAGCCCGCTTTTTCATATACCCAATACAACAACCCCTCTGCTCATCATGCACAACGACCGCGATGGCGCTGTACCCTACTACCAGGGGATTGAACTTTTTATGGGTTTAAAAAGACTCAATAAGCCTGTCTGGCTGCTCATTTACAACAAAGAAGACCATAACCTGACTCAGCTAAAAAACATGAAAGATCTCACAGTAAAGACTCTCCAGTTCTACGATCATTTTTTGAAAGACCAGCCTATGCAAAAGTGGATGAAGGACGGAATCCCCGCCCATCGCAAAGGATTAGATTTTTGAGCAGTCCGAAATCAGCAATTACTGTTCATTAACTTAAAAGGAATGTCTTTCATTAAAAACTTTGGTAGCGTAAATACGTTGATAGGACAGGAAAATGAAAGGAATTCGGTTTACCAAATATTCAGGCAAAGAAAAGACGCCGTTTGAGAAATACCTGGACGTCTTCAAAGAACTCCTGCTGCATACCTCCGGCGATGTGGATGAGGCAATCGATTGGCTTAGAGAGCTTGATAAACAATACGACATTTCCGGTGATCCAAAGTATAAAACCGACCAATTTCTGGAAGACCTGATGAAAAAAGGCATGATTCGCGAAGAAATCAGACCCGATGGCAGTATGCAGCAGGTTCCTTCAGCCCGCCTGGAACAGCTCATCCGCCAGAGCGCACTCGAACAGATTTTCGGAAAATTAAAGAAAACTTCAACCGGAAATCACCGCACAAAAAAAACCGGATCCGGAGACGAAACTGCAGAAAACATCAGGCCTTATGTATTTGGGGACTCCGTAAATGCGATCGATATGCACCAAAGTCTCCTGAACGCACAGCGCAATTCGGGAATTGATCACTTTCAGATTCGCGAAGATGACCTTGTAGTTCGCGAAACATTTCACAACTCCCAGGTGAGTACGGTCTTGATGATTGATATTTCACATTCAATGATTCTCTATGGTGAAGATCGCATCACCCCCGCTAAAAAGGTGGCTCTGGCGTTAAGTGAACTCATAAAAATTCGCTACCCAAAAGACACTGTGGACATTCTGGTTTTCGGAGATGATGCCTGGCCCATACAAGTGGGTGAAATTCCATACCTCCAGGTAGGTCCCTACCATACCAATACCGTGGCCGGATTACAATTAGCTATAGATATTCTTCGAAAGCGAAAAGCCCCCAACAAGCGAATCTTCATGATCACAGACGGCAAGCCTTCATGCCTGAAAGAATCTGACGGAACTTATTACAAAAACAGCTTTGGACTGGACGAATACATTGTAGGCAAGTGCCTGAATATGGCCGCTCAATGTCGCCGGATGCAAATCCCGATTACTACTTTTATGATCGCACGAGATCCTTATCTTCAGCAATTTGTCAAAAGATTCACTCAGGCAAATAAAGGAAGGGCCTTATATGTAGGATTAAAAAATCTGGGTCAGATTATATTGGAAGATTTTGAAAACAACAGAACCAAGAAACTCTGAAAATGAATTTTAATACTGCCGA
>CALFUW010000050.1 GCA_937929815.1 uncultured Flavobacteriales bacterium
CAAGGGAATGAGGCTGGTCGAAGACATCCATACATTGGAAGAACAAATGCAAATGGCTATTAATGAAGCAACATCTGCATTTGGCAATGGAGCTGTCTTTATTGAAAAATTCGTCGAAAAGCCTCGTCATATAGAAATTCAAATACTCGCTGACAAGCACGGAAATATTGTTTACCTATTTGAGAGGGAGTGCAGCATTCAGCGCAGACACCAAAAAGTGATAGAAGAAGCGCCAAGTGCTGTAGTCACTCCTGAAATGCGCAAAGCAATGGGTCAAGCCGCTGTAAACGTGGCAAAAGCCTGTGGATACATAGGAGCCGGGACGGTAGAATTTTTGGTAGATGCTTCGATGAACTTCTACTTTCTGGAGATGAATACACGCCTACAGGTCGAGCACCCGGTCACTGAACTGATCACAGGTTTGGATCTCGTGAGAGAGCAGATACGCATAGCCAGGGGCGAATTGCTTGGATATGCTCAGGAGGATCTGAAAATTCGTGGTCACGCCATTGAAGCCAGGGTCTACGCCGAAAATCCCTGGGATGATTTCTCTCCGGATATCGGTCAGCTTACAATCTACAATAGACCCACAGGACCCGGAGTACGTGTGGACGACGGATACCGCCGGGGCATGGACATACCGATCTACTACGATCCCATGATCGCCAAACTGAGCACCTATGGAAACACCCGTGAAGAGGCGATCCAGCGCATGATCCGTGCCTGCAGCGACTACGAAATCGGGGGCGTGTACACCACGATTCCATTTATCGAGTTTGTTATGAAACACCCTGCCTTTGCAAATGGTCAGTTTGACACCAATTTTGTAAAGCAGCACTTTCAGCCGGAATGGCTTCCATCCCCTACCCCGGAGGAGCTGGAAGTCGCAGCCTTGGTATCTTCGGCGCTTGCAGAAGTCAAACACCACGCTCTGCAGTCAGACTTAACTAATGGTCAAATGGTACATCACAGTGACGTATCCCTTTGGAAAATTCGGCGCCAGGTTTATTAAAGCCGCATTGATGACTTTGTTGGGATCCTTACCGGCTGTGGCTCAACCGGATTCCAAACATACTCAGGACAGTGTGCTCAGTTACATCTATCAAAATAAAGCCAATCGGCAGCATGCACTGATCATCGACGGAGACACCGTTCCCGTGTGGATTCTGGATGAAGTATTATTTATAAGTACCCCGGCTTTTGACAGTGAAGAAGCCAGGAGAAGGTACTACATCCTACGCCGAAAGGTATATAAAGTGTATCCGTATGCCGTCATTGCCGGTGATAAACTCGATTCATTGGAGTTCAGACTTTCCCTGCTTAGAAACAACCGCGATAAAAGGCGATTTATAAAAGAATTTCAGCAGTACCTGGAGCAGGAATTTGAAGAAGAACTGAAAAAGCTTACCCGCTCGGAAGGGCAGATTCTGTGCAAGCTCATCTACCGCGAAACAGGCATTACAGCTTATGATTTAATCAACAAGTACAGGGGCGGAGTACGAGCATTTTTTTACAATGTGACGGCAAATTTCTATGAAATCAGCTTAAAAAAAGAATATAAACCGGATGAGGACCTCGAAGACAAATTTATTGAAAACATTTTGCAAAAAGCCTTTTCAGAAGGCATATTAGTACCACGCCAAAAAAAGGAATTCAATGCTGAAGATTTTGACGAACAAGGGGATGTGCTACCCGAACGAAAAAGGCGTTGGTGGCGTATCTTTTAGGACATCACGGATTGGTTGAGAGGATAAAGCCAAGGCCCGGACGGGTATGAATGAGTTTTTGGTCTGAATCCTTATCTATTTTTTTTCGGAGATAATTGATGTATACATCAATAAAGTTGGTACCGGTGTCAAACCGCGTTTCCCAAACATTTTCAGATATTTCCTGGCGCGTAAGAATGCGTTCGGGATTCCGGAGCATGTATTCGAGGAGTTTGAGTTCTTTGGGTGTAAGATGCAGAGGTTTTGAGTTGCGGGTTACCTTCTTTGTTTTCAGATTTAAAATGATATCGGCATATTGCAGGATTTCGGGGGTGGATGGCTGTGAGCCTGAATATTTGAGAAGTACTCTGATGCGGGCAATCAATTCGCGGATTTCAAACGGTTTTACCATGTAGTCATTGGCTCCAGCATCAAATCCCTCTAGTTTATCATCCGTGGTACCCAGAGCAGTCAGCATGATGATGGGGGTGGTTTGATTGTACTGCCTGAATTCTCTGCAAACTTCTACTCCATTTTTACCCGGGATCATTATATCAGAAATAATAAGGTCAAAGTTGTGGTGCCTCAACTGTTTGATTGCAGACGCTCCATCATAGGCAAATGATACTTCATAATCATGATCCCTTAGATGTTTTGCGATGACTTGTGCCAGCCTGTCATCGTCTTCGATAAGAAGAATGTGAGGTTTTTTTGCCATTTTAAACCGACTAATTTGATTAAATCGAGATGCATCTGCCCTTTGCTTTGTAAAAATAGATACAATCAATGTTTCGTACCGCATGGTTTGTCTTCCTAAGGTTTAGCCCGTGCAGAAAGCCATCCCCTAAGGAACGATCTGAAAGCATTCGTGAAATCCGGAGGACCTTAAAATTGACTCAGGCAGATGTCACTTGTAGATAAGATCTTGCTCTTCTTATTGTGGACAAATCAATAGCGATGCAATTAGGGTGACTCTCCCAAGCGCTTTCAAAAGTGGCAAATGCTATTGGAGTTTCA
>CALFUW010000051.1 GCA_937929815.1 uncultured Flavobacteriales bacterium
TCCCCACACCAGCGCCAGCAAAGCAAAAAGCATCCACCTGACCCACCTGTTTTGCACTAAGGACATCTTTTAAAGCCCGGCGAAAGTAAATCCGCCTTACCAATTTAAATCAAAACAAAGATTTAACGCTCTTTACGATGAGATGAAATTCGTCGTGGTGCATCCCATCAGACTGAGGCATCGTTTTATACCCTGTACGGACTATTACGGCGTTGGACATAGGCAAAATGATAATGTACTGCCCTGTGTGACCTCTGAAGTATGCAACAGGTTCGTCATATTGATCGTTGGCTATCCAGAAGGATTGTCCGTATCTCGGGTCCAAATAAGGTTGACGGGCGCGCCAGAGGAAGGCAGAATCAATGAGTTGTACCCCGTTCCACCTCCCGTGATTTAAGACGAGCAACCCCAGTCGTGCAAAATCTCGTGTAGCTGCATTGATGCAGCAGTATGCTATGTTGTCTCCGTTAGGTTTGTCCAGGTGCCAATATGCACTTCGCTCCATTCCGAGTGGTTTCCAGAGTTTTTGCTCCAGCAGGTCGCTGATTTTTAGGCCGGTAGCTCGTTCCAATGCCAAAGTAAGCAGTTGGGTATTACCACTTTGATAGATGTAGGCTCTTCCGGGTTCGCTGTTGAAGGGTTGTTTCAGACAGATTTCATTTGTGCGATTGCCGTAGTAAGCTCGGGCGGTTACGCCAAAAGGATTTTTGTAGTTTTCGTCCCAATCCAGCCCTGAGCACATGGCACTCAGGTGAAAGAGTGTTACCTGATTGCTGAATATCCCGGTTATTTCGGGAAGGTAGTTTTTTAGAGGTGTATTCCACGATGGTATGATCCCTTCCTCAATGGCCATTTGGGTCAGGAGGGTCACTACGGTTTTTGCCATTGAAAACGAATTGGTCACTGTGTCGGCATTAAACCCGTTGAAGTATTTCTCATAGACAATTCTCCCATCTTTTATCACAAGAAAAGAGGTTGTCTTAAGATCTTCCAGTGCGGTATGTACACTTTCCGGCAGTTGGTACTGAATTTCGGCATAGGGCAGTTCTGAGGGATGATCTCCCGGTTCGATTGTATCGCGGTCGAAGTACAGATAATCATGGATGAATGAAGATTTATAGCCGTTTAAATAAACAATCCGCACGCCTTTTATCAGATACTCAAGGTCGAATACATAGATCAACCCAGCCAGAATAAGGGTAAAGAGAATAAAATAGGTAGCGATCTGTTTTACTTTAGACATCAGAGATTGAGTTTTGAGATAATGCATTCGAGTTCTTCCATTTTAAATGGCTTGGTCAGGAAATCCTGAAATCCGGCCTTGAGGTATTCGGGATTGGAGCGGGCAAATGCATCTGCTGTGAGCGCAATCACCGGGATTTCCGAATATGCGCGTTTTGATTCCCGAATGTGCCTGAGGGTTTCCAGGCCATCCATTTCCGGCATCTGAATATCCATCAAAATGACTGAAAACGGTTCTTTGTCAAGCCACTCAAGTACTTCTACGCCATTGTTGCAGACGACGTATTCGCACCCCCATTTGTTTAGGATATGTTTTATCAGTATTTGGTTTACGGGATTATCCTCAGCCACGATTATTTTCAGAGATCTGAAGTTGGCTGTTGAATGGGATTTTTCATCCTCGAAGATTCGGGGGTTCTGGCCAATGCCATACATCAGTTCGACGGCAAAGGTCGAACCCTGACCTACCTGACTGGATACGAGGATTTTTCCTCCTTGTAGTTCTACAAGTTTTTTTGTAATGGCAAGACCAAGGCCTGTACCCCCAAAATTTTTCTTTTTATTTGAATGTGCCTGAGAAAAACTTTCAAAAATCGAATCCATCTTATCTTTCGGTATCCCGATTCCTGTATCTTTTACGGAAATACTCAGGATCACGCTGTTTTTCATTTTCTTGCTCAACGAGGCCGATACAGTTACTCCCCCTTGAAGGGTAAACTTTATGGCATTCCCGATGAGATTTACGAGAATTTGATTGAGACGGTAGGGATCTCCGTTAAGAAATTCCGGTATTTTTTCGTCGAAATGAAAGTCAAGGTAGATTCCTTGTTCATCTGCCTTTGGTTTAAAAGTCTTGTGCAGGAAGTCAAACTTTTCTTTCAAAGAAAAATTGATCTTTTCGAAACTGAGCTTACCGGCTTCAATCTTCGAAAAGTCAAGTATATCATTGATGATGATCAAAAGGTTGTCGGCAGCAAATTTTATGGCTTTGAGATTATTGGTCACCTCCTGATCGAAGGAGTAATCTCTGAGTAAGAGTTCCGTCAGGCCGATGATGGCATTCATAGGCGTTCGGATTTCATGGCTCATGGTACTGAGAAATTCTGCTTTGGCGTTTGCAGCTTCCTCTGCTGCCTTTTTGGCTTCGAGCAGTTCTTGCTCCTGCTTTTTACGGGCGGTAATGTCTATGGCGGTACCGAGTAATTCTTTGACTTTGCCATCAGGATTGCGCTTAAACACAATCTCGCGTGTAAAGAGCCATATATCATGGCCATCCTTGTGCTTGAGTTTAAACTCATTTTCGGCTATTTCGCCGTCTTTAAGTTCATGGCGCAGCTTGAGATAGTGCTGGCGGATGCGCTGATATTCTTCAAATTCGATAATCCTCGCAAAGATGTTAGGTCCTATAAGATTGACTTCCTCAGGTGTGTATCCAAGGATTTCACGGAGTTGATCGTTGTGAAAGAGGTTGGAGTTTCCCTCAATGTCGTTGACATAGATAATGTTGGGAGAGGACTTGGTGACTTTTTGAATGAATTGTTCTGTCTCTTCGAGTTGCTTTCTGGTTTTTACCTGCTCCATTTCCAACTCGATCAGGCGAATTACCCCGAGGAGTGTTTTTGAAATTTTATCGGTGGTGACTTCACTTTTTTGAAAATAATCAAAGGCACCAGCCTTCATCATTTCTACAGCCAGTTTTTCATCGCCTTGTGATGTCAGTACGATTACAGGTAGCTTAGGCTTCAGCTCTTTAATTTTCCGAAGGAGCGTAAGGCCATCAATGCCTGGAAGTTGATAGTCGATAAATACACAGTGAGGCTGAATCTGGTCTAATTGTTCCAGGGCATCTTCAGCATATTGAAACCGGATAAGATCTTCGATTTCTATCCCAGAACGTGTTACTGCCCGGCGGAAGGCCATTGCATCGATGTCGTCGTCCTCTACGACAACGACCTTTATTTTTCCCAGTCTGATCGAATCTGCCATTTTCGGAATTACGAGGGAAATTCGCAGAGCATCCAATAACTCTTAAGGGTTGATACTGCCTCTATAAAACGCTCCATAGACAGGGGTTTTAGGATGTAGCCTGCCACATTCAGGTTGTAGGCTTCTACCTTGTCGCTATCTTCATTGCTGGTGGTCATCACAAATACAGATATTGAGGCTAGTTCCGGGTCTTTGCGCAGTTCTTTTAAAAATTCGATTCCACCCATTTTTGGCATGTTCAAATCCAGGAGTACAATTTTTGGACGAGCAACTTCCAGATTGTTTGATCTCAGGATTTCGAGTGCTTCAAGGCCGTTTCCGGCTACGAGCAGGGGGTTTTGAATGTGATTTTTTTTGAAGGCTCGTTTTACGTTCATCACATCGACCTCGTCGTCTTCTACAAGTAATATTGTCATAAGAGTATTCATAAAGATTGTTTAAATTCAGAATGCAAAGTTAAGAATCTGATTCTGTGACAGGCCAGGTAAAGTAAAAAGTGCTTCCCTTACCCAGGTCTGATTCGACACGGATTTGGGAGTGTTTTTCATCTGCAATTTTTTTCACAATTGCCAATCCTACCCCTGTGCTTTCGACTTCGTCACGGCTTTGGAGCGTCTGAAAAATCATAAATATTTTTTCATGGTATTCGGGACTGATGCCGGGACCGTTGTCACGTACAAAAATTTCGAGTTGGTTGTTTTCAGGAAGTTCCTTCCAACCTACTTCTACTGTTTTAATTGGTTTATCGTTGTATTTGATTGCGTTGGAGATGAAGTTTTGAAGGACTTGCTCAAGGGCAATTTTTTCGGTGTAGAGTTCGATCGGGTCATCTTTGATAATAAACCGGCAGGATTCATCGGTTTTGAGAGATTCACAGAGTTCAGTCACAAGATTTTGGAGTGAGATTTTCTCTAGTTTGTGTTTTGAGCGGCCAATGCGGGAATATTGTAGGATTCCGTTGATCAGATTTTCCATTCGCTTGATGCGGTTTTTCAGCATTTCAAACTGGCTTCTGATTTCCTGAGTCATGTATTCGTCCAGGTCTTCTTCAATCCAGGTAGCGAGATTGTTGATTGCGCGCAGGGGTGCTTTCAGGTCATGACTCACGATATAAGCAAACTGGTCTAGCTCACGGTTTACTTTTTCGAGGTTACTCATGTATTCCCTGATGCGGTTTTCTGCTTCTACACGTTCGGAGATATCGCGGATAAAGGCCAAGATGTATCCCTTGTTGTCCGACTGGATGTACGATACGCTAGCTTCTACTGGAAACAAATCTCCATTGGGTTTTTTGTGGAATCCCTTTGCTACCGTTTTGCTGGCTGCTTTCACTTCTTGTACATGCTTTTCCCAGGCTCCGGGTTGCTCAAAGACTTTTTCAATCTGGCTGATGTGCATCCCGATCAACTGCTCTTTGGGGCGCTGGAGTCTTCGGCTCGCCTCATTATTTACAAACTCCAGATAGCCGGCCTCTGAGCACACCTGCACCGCTTCACTTGATTCATCCAGGAAGAAAACCAGTTGATTGATTTTGTCCTGAATTTTTTTTCGTTCGGTTACATCGTTTTGAATAGCAATATATCCTGTATGTATTCCCTGGTTGTCAAATATCGGCTCAACATTGAGCTCGATCCAATATGGTTTTCCTTCTTTGGTGTAGTTCAACAATGTGGCACTGACCGGCTCTTTATTTTTGATTTTCTCACGTATGAGCTGAACGGTATTCTTGTCTGTATCTGGCCCTTGTAGTACTCTTCCCGGGCGTTTGCCCTTGACCTCTTCTAGGGTGTATCCGGTCAGTTTTTGAAATGAGTCGTTTACCCAAATGATATTCCCCTCCACATCAGCCAGAATGATCGAATTTTTGGTTTTTTGGACGATCAGAGCTAGTTGCTCGTTTTCTTTCTGTACATTATATCGGTCGGTCTCATCGCGCATGATGCCTATAAATCCCTGGATTATGCCATGTTCGTTTCGCTGGACGTGCATATTTAGGTTGATCCAGATGCAACTGCCATCGCTCTTTGTGAATCCCAGTGTCCTTGCCATATTCTCACATTGGCCAAGCATCAGGGGTTCAAACAGTACATGACATTTACTCCCGAGAAATACATCTCCAAAGTGTACATTGAGCGACTCATCGATGCTAAATCCCGTAATGGATTCCCATGCGTGATTGAGATACAAAACCCTTCCTTCACCGTCCAATTGGATAATGGCATCGCTCAAACTAGCCAGAATATTTGACAAACGCTTGCTGACCTGGTTAGCCTCCTCTGCTTTGGATTGAGCCAGTTTTTGAAGCTCTTTATTTGCCCGAAATAATTCCTCAGTGCTTTGGTCGAGAATCAGTTCCATCTGGCGGAGATCTTTTTCAAAGTCGTTGTATGACTTGTGAATTGACTCCAGAAAGCGGGTAAATTGCTCATCCTCCGGCGGGGTATCCCCGAAGAATTTGCGAATCTGTCTTTGAAGCAGTTTGTTCATCTCAGGATGCGTTACTGCCATAGCTTGTGGAGATTAAAGTTCTCTAAATGTGGTAATTGTCATCGTTTGGTTGTGTAGTTCACACGTATGTGTGGTACCTGTAGGGGCAATTTCACCATAGCTGTAAAAGCCTGTGACCAGGCGGGCATTCAGCTCGTTTTGTACCGCTTCTACCTCTTCCTCGGCCAACTGCTTAAGTACCAGACGACGGCCGACGCAGCTGATCAGAATGGCCAACTCAGGATTCTGAAGTATTTGGGCTGATTCTTGAGCGGCTTCCATAGCTCCGTGGATCAACTTGTCGCTGTTTGATTTCATGAGCCTGACGGTACATCCCATAGGTATATCACCAGCAAATGTCATACTTTGCTCATTTTCATCAACTGAGAGGATCGTTCGAACTACAGAGTTGGAGTGGTCTGCGGTGTCCATATTAAGCGGAAACAACAATGCAGAAGCCGGAAGTTCTTCGGCCTTTTCACCCAGATACGATTTGTAGAGCTCCAATGCTGGCTGGTTGTCGATTTCGTAAACCACATTGTCTCTACTCTTTGTGACTGTGCGCAAAATTCCGAATGGCTCCCATCCTCCCTTGCATCCAAAGCCTACCTGAATAAAGTCTCCGTAAAAACCCAGCCCAACCACGATTTTTTCTTGAGCCGTAAGGGTATCTGGGTTTATGACCAGGGTCTTTTCAAATGCATCTGCATCACCGGCTAATCCTCCGGATGAAGAAACTTTATCAGAGCACACATGGGTGATACCTTGAATGAGTGATGTTCCATTGATAGACAAGCCATCTGAGAGGATAAAAAAGTGTTTTAATTCCTCAGATTGCAGAGATTGTGCGATATTTTTTCCCACATTGTAGCTACTCGCATCTGCGTGAGAAAGAGAGCAGGATTTGTGTCGAATAGTTGTCTTTTCAAATTCAATGTAGTTTATGACCAACTCATCATCATAAATTTGGTTTTTGGCAATAGTTCCGGATGTACTGCATCCGGTGATGACACTTTTTGGATAAAGTGATCCTAGGGTTTTATAATCAAAATGTTCTATTGAATTACGTCCACCAAAAATCAAAATCAAATCCGGATCAATATCTACTTTTTCCTGTATTGAATCACCGGATTTTACCACATGCTGATTGAATTTCACTTCATAAAAATTTGCCACTAAGATAGGATAATTGCCAGTCTGTATTTTTGTATTCAAAAGAACTTTGCTAATTCACAGAAATATTTGTTGGAAGGGAAAATTCTCAAATCGACGGGGAGCTCTTACCTCGTTCAGCTTGACGACATGGTAGTAACAGCGCGTTTAAAAGGAAAACTTCGCCTGCTCAATCAGAAAAATACAAATCCTGTGGCGGTAGGAGACACAGTGGATCTGACCGTTGGGAAAAATGGTGAATATCTCATTGACCATATCCATGAGCGCAAAAACTACATTATCCGGAGGAGTGTCAATCT
>CALFUW010000052.1 GCA_937929815.1 uncultured Flavobacteriales bacterium
AGCTGGCTCAATGAAGGCCTGCTCTTTATTGACTCCACACTTAGGCCCTTCCAGGTCGATGATCCGATCGGTTTGATCCAACTTAAGTGGACAGTTGAACAAAAGGTAAAAAATTGGTTTACCTACCGGCAAACCCTCGCTGCTCAGCAAATCAGCCGGCCTGACCTGCTTCGGTTGCCTGCGTATATGGTCGATACTGAAATCTTTACTCGTTTTTATTTGTTTCGTAAAAATCTTGGCATACTGCTCGGTATGGGTGCTGTATGGTTCAGTAAGTTCGATGCTATGGGATACTCTCCAGTATTAGGGACTTTCTATCTCACTCCGCCTAACACTATCGGAAATACGGTGCTCGCCGATGCATTTATACATTTTCAGATTAAAAGTGCAGTGATCACCCTCCGTTATGAAAATGCCACTGCCGGGTGGCTCACCCCTTACACTTATTTTGCTGCTGACGGATATCCTATGGCAGATCCTGTGCTGAGGGTAGGAATCTTGTGGCGCTTTTTTAACTGATTTGATTTTTGGATGAATATAAGACCCCATATTTTAAAGTCCGGATACAAAAGAGGTCAATCGACCGGAATCCATGGTGGGCTTAGAGCCTCCGATCCATGGGTAAGAGATAGCAGTCAGGCAGAATCATTAAACGATATGAAGCACTTTTAGCCCAACCCTATTGGAGTCAACAATTGATCCCTTATGTTCTCACATACCCGACTAAAAGCCATCTTTCTATCGTATGCCAAAGCGACCAATGGCTCTTTGATCCTCAATATGTTTACCGATGAGATGGGTAGAGAGGGATTTATTATCAAAAATATTCACAGGAAAAATGCGGTGGTAAAAGCCTCTTATCTTATGCCCCTCAATGTTTTGGATATAGTGGCAGACGCTCGCCAGAACCGCACATTGCACTACATTACAGAAGCAAAGCTGGCATATATACCTACTTCTCTCAGGACGCATCCGATGAAGCAGGCCGTCTCATTTTTTGTGGCAGAAGTTTTGCAACGGTCCATGCACCATCATCAACCCGTAAAGCCTGTTTTTCAACTGATGACACAGTGGATAGAGCTTTATGACAAGGCCGAAGAATCCACCGGCATATATGTACACTGGCTGTTAGCCAACCTCATCAGACAACTTGGAATAGAGCCACTGATGATGCCCGGTCCACTTTGGCTCGATCTGCGCGAAGGGAGGACAACGCCTGAAGAACCCGGTCATGAAGACAAACTCCGCCCGGAGATCACCTCACAAGTGTACCAACTGTTTCGTCAGACCGGATTGTACGCACCGGAAGTCTCGGGAAGGATGGCCAAATCCGAAGTGCTCGATGCCTTATTGCAGTATCTTCGCCTGCACATTCCGGGATTTGGAGTTCCAAAAACCCTATCTGTGATCAAAGAAATATTTGACTGAGCATGAATAAGGAAGAGTACAGCAATCTCCCGACCATCCGGCCGCTTTGGATTGATTTGATTTCGCTTACAGCGTCCGTCTTTATGGGAATCATTGCAGGTTCACTGATTGCATCGATGACCATTCCAATAGTTTTTAAAATTTCTGTCGAGCAAATCGCAGACGTGCTTTTAAATATGGAACCGGATCCAAAAACAGGCTCTGTACTTCGCTACATTCAGCTTTGGACGTCAGGTTTGGGTTTTGTAGGAGGAGGTGTCTTTTTCCTTGCGCGGGTTGTCAAATCCATCGACCAGATTGGTCTGGACATCCATTCCCTTCCGAAGCCTTCACGGCTGCTGATGGCATTGGGAGCCATGGCGTTCCTGCTCCCGCTCACAGAGTGGCTCCAGTGGTTAAACAATCAGATCATCTTTCCTGAGTCGCTGGCTGCTGTAGAGTCAAACCTAAGAATGCTTCAAAAAGCCAACCTGGATCAGATTCGTTTGATGATTGAACCTGATAATCCGGGCTTGTGGCCATATACATTATTTGTGATTGCGATACTTCCGGCCATAGGTGAAGAGTTGGTCTTTAGAGGTGCACTTCAAAATCTGCTTATCCGAAAATTTGGCTCCAACCGTGGTATTGTATTGACGGCATTACTTTTTACATTGATACACAGGCAGTTTTACAATATTCTGCCCATGTTTTTACTGGCATTGCTGCTCGGATATGTATACTATCTCACTGGGTCACTGCTGACTACAATCGCCATGCACCTGCTCAATAATGCACTGTCGCTATTTCTGGTTTATTACTTCGGTTGGACAGATGAGATTACCAGGCCGGAGTTTTCACCTGCGTTGACAGTGGTACTGGCATCAGCAGGTGTATATCTGATTTTCAGATTACAAAAATTGGTAGATTCGGAACTAACACAATGAAAATAATCCTTATAATCGGAGCAGGTCGCTCTACCCTGAGCCTCATTAATTACATGCTCCAAATAGCTGAATCTCGCGATTGGATGATTGTGGTGGCCGATAGGGATCTGCGATTGGTCACGGAAAAGGTCGCAGGCAATCCCCGCGCAAGAGCATTAAAGCTTGATATAACCGACGAAATCAGCCGGGTGAGGGCCATTGCTGAAGCCGATGTGGTCATCAGCATGCTGCCCGCTGATATGCATGTGCCCGTAGCCGTGGATTGTGTAGCGCTGCGTAAGCACCTGGTGACAGCCTCATACGTATCCGAAGGAATGCAGAAACTACACGAAAGAGCTCTGGAGGCAGACGTGATACTGATGAACGAGGTGGGGGTGGATCCTGGGATTGACCACATCAGCGCCAAAAAAGTAATCGATGAAATACATCAAAAAGGAGGGAAGATACTCCTGTTTGAAAGTTTTACCGGTGGCCTGCCAGCTCCGGATAGCGACGACAACCCATGGCATTACAAGTTTTCTTGGAATCCGCGAAATGTGGTACTGGCCGGGTCAGGAGGAGCGGTAAAATTTATACAGGAAGGCCAATACAAATACATACCCTATCACATGGTCTTTCGGCGTACCGAGTTTATCGACATCGAAGGGTACGGACGTTTCGAAGGCTATGCCAATAGAGACAGTCTGCGATA
This sequence comes from uncultured Flavobacteriales bacterium, assembly GCA_937929815.1. GTDB lineage: Bacteria > Bacteroidota > Bacteroidia > Flavobacteriales > Schleiferiaceae > Thermaurantimonas. The sequence continues at coordinate 3,046 of CALFUW010000052.1, forward strand.
TCGGGCGGTCTATGGGCTGCAAGATATACCTACCATTTACCGAGGTACGTTGAGGCGACCGGGATTTTGCCGTGCATGGGACATCTTCGTAAAACTTGGCATGACCGATGATACTTACGAAATAGAGGACGTGCACACCCTCACCAAGAGGCAGTTTCTCAATTCCTTTCTTGCCTACCACCCCACTGATTCAGTAGAGCTTAAGCTGATGCATTACATGAACATTCCGCAGGACCAAAGCGACCTCCTCGAGAAGTTTGCCTATCTTGGACTGCTAAAGGATGAGCCCCTGCCGCTTCAGTCCGTTACCAAACCCACACCGGCACGCATTCTCCAGGCCATACTGGAAGAAAAATGGCAGATGCAACCGGGAGATCGGGATATGATTGTCATGTGGCATAAATTCGGCTATGAGCTCCACGGAGAAAAGAAGATGATTACTTCCCACATGATCTTCAAAGGCATCGACCACCGCAATACAGCCATGGCTCATACCGTGGGAATACCGGTAGCTATAGCCGCCCGGCTAATATTGGAAGGAAAGTTTACTAGCCGGGGAGTTCGTATTCCCATCACAAAAGATATTTATATTCCCATGCTCGACGAACTAAAGCAGTATGGGGTGCATTTTACAGAAAAAGAAATTCCATATCAAAACTATTGATCCATGTCAGATGATAAGGTGGCTTCGGGAGTAAAAAGATTGTTTTACAGCCATCTTGCCCAGACAACTAAGTTTCCCCTTGCCCTGCACATTGCCAGGGCCGAGGGACACTATTTGATTGGACAGAATCAGGAAAAGTACCTCGACCTGATCAGCGGAATCTCCGTCAGCAATATTGGACACTGCCATCCGCTGGTAGTAGAAGCGGTAAAGCGTCAGGCCGAGCTATACATGCATACCATGGTGTACGGTGAGTTTGTTCAAAATCCGCAGGTCGAGTTGGTCACAGAGCTTCACAAACACACTCATCCTTCTCTGGAAATGACGTATCTGGTCAATTCAGGTGCCGAGGCAATAGAAGGAGCCATCAAGCTCGCAAAGCGATACACTGGCCGTCCGGAAATTATATATTGCCGGCATTCATATCACGGCAGCACCCAGGGAGCGCTGAGTGTCATGGGCAGCGAAGAGTTCAGACAGGCGTACAGACCTCTTATACCCGGAGGTCGTATGATCGAGTTTAACAATCCTGATGATCTCAAATACATATCACGGCGCACGGCAGCCATCATCACCGAAGTTGTGCAAAGTGAATCGGGATATATCCCCGCTCAGACCGATTGGTTGAAAGAAATACGGCATCGATGCACGCAGACCGGTGCTCTCTTTATCCTCGATGAAATTCAGACTGGTTTTGGCAGGACCGGGCATTTATTCGGATTTCAAGGAGCAGATGTAGTCCCTGATATTCTCGTTCTGGCCAAAGGCATGGGAGGTGGTATGCCTATCGGTGCCTTTATGGCTCCCCGTAAAATCATGTTGTCACTTACTGAAAATCCCATCCTCGGTCATATCACCACATTCGGCGGGCATCCTGTATCAGCGGCTGCTGCATTGGCCAATCTTCAGGTTATCCTCGGATCCCGTCTCTGGGAGCGAGCTTCACTCATCGAAACAGAATTTCGCAAACGACTGAAACATCCAATGATACACAAGATTTCAGGTCGTGGAGCAATGCTGTCGGTGGAGTTAGAATCATTCTCTGCCGTTCAGTCTGTCATAGCAATATGTTTACAAAACAGAATCCTGACAGATTGGTTTTTGTTTAACAACAGAAGTCTGAGGCTATCACCACCTCTCACACTATCCAACTATGAGGTACAATGTGCCTCGGACATACTTCTATCTGCGCTGGATACCCTGCAACCTGCCATTTAAGACAGCCAAACACAAGTCTTGACAAAAAATAAGGTCTCAAACGTTACAAATCAAAATTTTGTTCAATCCAAGCATTCTTCATTTATTTGCACCGCAATCTTTAAATCACTCATACAATGTCAGACATCGCTTCACGAGTAAAAGCCATTATAGTGGACAAACTGGGCGTAGATGAAAACGAAGTAACCATGGAAGCCAGCTTTACCAATGATCTTGGGGCAGATTCATTGGACACGGTAGAACTCATCATGGAATTTGAAAAAGAATTCGATATTCAGATTCCTGATGATCAGGCCGAAAATATTTCTACCGTAGGTCAGGCCATCGCTTACATTGAGAAGGCCATAAAATCCTGATCCAACTCCTTAAAATCCCCAAAAAACATTTATGACACAAGCAAGGCGTGTAGTAATTACCGGTGTAGGTGCAATCACCCCTCTTGGAAATACTGCTGAGGAATATCTGCATGGTCTAAAAAACGGCCAGAGTGGTGCGGCTATGATTACAGCATTTGATACCGAGAAATTCAAAACACGCTTTGCCTGTGAAGTAAAAAACTTCGATGTCAATCAATTCATTGACCGCAAGGAGGCCAGAAGGATGGACCGGTTTACTCACTTCGCCCTTGTCTGTGCAGATGAAGCTGTCAAAGATGCCGGGCTTGATACTCCGGGAAGCATGAATCCTGACAAAACCGGTGTGATATGGGGTTCTGGAATTGGTGGATTAGACACCTTTCTTAAAGAATCCGTAGAATATGCCAAAGGCGACGGGACCCCGCGGTTCAATCCGTTTTTCATCCCAAAAATGATTGCGGACATAGCTCCGGGTCATATTTCAATCAAATACGGAATCCGAGGGCCTAATTTTTCCACCGTATCCGCATGTGCCTCTTCCACCAATGCACTGATCGATGCCTACATCATGATCAAACTCGGAAAGGCCGATATTATCATCAGCGGTGGATCCGAAGCTGCCATTACAGAGGCAGGCATCGGAGGTTTCAATGCCATGCAAGCCCTCTCTACCAGAAACGACTCTCCCGAAACTGCCTCCCGCCCCTTTGATAAAGACAGGGACGGGTTTGTAATGGGTGAAGGAGGTGCATGTCTTATACTCGAAGATCTCGAACATGCTTTGTCTCGAGGAGCTAAAATTTATGCAGAAGTGGCTGGTTTTGGATTGTCTGCCGACGCATACCACATCACTGCACCGCATCCCGACGGACTAGGGGCGGCCAATGTTATGAAATATGCCCTCGAAGAAGCCGGAATGAATCCAAGTGATGTAGACTACATCAACGTGCACGGAACCTCAACCCCTCTGGGCGATATAGCTGAGGTCAAAGCAATTCAAAAGGTATTTGGCGACCATGTGTACAAGCTCAACATCAGCTCTACCAAGTCAATGACAGGCCACCTTCTTGGCGGTGCAGGTGCCGTAGAGGCGCTGGCAACCGTTTTTGCCATTGCGCACGACTTTATACCCCCGACGATCAACCACTTTACCGACGATCCTGAACTCGACCCTGAAATCAATTTTACATTCAACAAGGCTCAGTTCCGCACAGTCAATGCCGCTCTCAGCAATACCTTCGGATTCGGCGGACACAACGCCAGCATACTTTTGAAAAAATACAGATAATGACTTTAAAAAACTGGATTTCTCAGTTTTCCAGTTTTTTCCCTTCAGCAGACGACAAGCGGCTGAGAAAAGCCTTAAAAAAAATCCTTGGGTTCAGACCAAAAACCATTCATCTCTACCGAAAAGCCCTTCGACATCGCAGTTTTACTCAACCAGGCAATTACCAGGAAGACTATGAGCGGCTGGAGTTTCTTGGAGATGCCGTGTTGGGTGCTGTGGTAGCAGGATATTTATTTGAAAAATTTCCACATCAAAAAGAGGGATTTCTCTCGGAAGTGCGTTCCAAAATTGTAAACCGAAACAACCTGCACTTCATATCCCGGAAAATTGATATTCCAAAACTAATCAGCGAAAAAAAAGACAACGCAAGTCTTCCCAAATCCTTCTATGGCGACGTGCTTGAGGCTCTGATAGGAGCTGTATACTTAGACCGGGGATATAACAGAGCCAGGTCCTTTATTTTGAAAAAAATCATCCGGCCTAACGTTCAACTTGATGAAATTGTCCATCGAATTAACAGTCATAAAGCATACCTTCACGAATGGGCCCAAAAAAACAGGAAAAACCTTCAGTTTAAAATCATTGATTCATGGGGAAGCCGCCACAACCTTACATTTGAAATGGGCTGTTACATCGACGGTCAATTGATAAGCTCAGGCACAGGCTATACCAAAAAATCTGCTGAAGAAGAGGCTTCAAAACTGGCGATCGAAATCCTGAAACTGGCATGAAAAAGCACATTCTTCGCCTTGATGACTCTGAGGTACATCCGGTATGCTTTGCCATTCGAAGCTCCTCACCGGATTTTGAAGTCGCTTTTGAAATCAATTCTTCTATCGGCATCTGTCTTGAGCGGATTCCAGACCATACGCTTACACTTGACGGCAAGCATACCTATTGTTTCAGTTCATTTACCTACGATGACGAAGAGCGCATGATGAACTGGTATCTCCTGGGCAACCGCTCCCATCCATTGAACATATATCAGCGCTCTACTCTCGGCTCATCGCTCTTCGAACACATGGAGACCGAGACGCACATCTCTTTGATACCAGACCAGAAGCAAGTAGATTATTGGCTTTTGATGGATTGTGAATCCAGCGATATGAAGGACATTATCAATCAATTGAAATCCGATTCCACCCTTTTGTCGGTACAGCGCTTTAACCTTAAAAAATCCAGGTTCAGGTCAAATTTATTGTTGTTTTAATTCACACCTGGACCTTGCAGTTACCTTTGCGTACACAATACACGAAGCATTCAGAAGCATGCATTACAACAGAACAAAAATCGTTGCCACATTAGGTCCCTCTTCGGCCAAGCTGAAAACTATGTATGAAATGGTTATGTCCGGCGTGAGTGTCTTTAGAATAAACTGCTCCCACGGCAAGCCAGAGGATACTCGCTGCTACATCCAATTGGTAAAGGAGTTAAATAAAAAATACAACCTCTGCGTAGCCTCGCTGGCGGACCTTCAGGGTCCGAAGTTGCGCATTGGCGAAGTAGAAGAGGGTGTAGAACTTAAACCGGGGGATGAACTCATCTTTACAAATCACTATTGTGTCGGAAATGCTCAGAAGGTATACATGACCTACAAGCAGTTTCCTCAGGATGTAAAAGTCGGAGAAAAAGTACTGCTCGACGACGGTAAACTAATGCTTGAAGTGACTTACACCAACAGTATCGACGAGGTAAGAGCAAAAGTGATTCAAGGAGGACCTCTCAAGTCAAAGAAAGGTGTAAACTTACCGAGTACCAAAATTTCACTCCCCTGCCTTACGGACAAAGATCTCGAAGACCTGAAAGTGGCCCTCGAAGAGGGAGTGGATTGGATTGGATTGTCATTTGTCCGAAATGCAAACGATGTGGCCGAACTACGTCGAATTATAAACCACAACAAAAGCCACGCCCGCATCGTCTCCAAAATTGAAAAGCCTGAAGCGGTGGTAGATATAGACAACATCATCGACCAAACGGACGCCATTATGGTGGCACGTGGCGATTTGGGCGTTGAAATTCCGATGCAAGGAGTCCCTTTGATTCAGAAACTCATTGTCAAAAAATCTTTATCAAAGGCTAAACCGGTCATCATCGCGACTCAAATGATGGAGTCCATGATGACAAACCTGTCTCCTACCCGGGCCGAAGTTAATGATGTGGCAAACTCTGTACTGGACGGTGCAGATGCCGTGATGCTTAGTGGTGAAACTTCTGTCGGAAAATACCCCGTGCAGGTCGTGCAGGCTATGTCTAAAATCATTAAGCACGTAGAAGACTCCACCCTGCGACCACAACTCGATGAAAACATTCCGGTGTATCATAGTGAGCGCTTCATCACAGACTCCATCTGCTACAATGCTTCCAAAATTTGCAATCAAATCGGAGCCATGGGGGTACTCACCATGACACATTCCGGATACACGGCCTACAAAATCTCCTCTCACCGGCCAGATGCATATATCCTTGTGTTTACTGCCAATAAGACCATACTCACCCAATTAAACCTTGTTTGGGGTGTGAAGGCATTCTATTATGATAAAATGACCACCACAGATGAATCATTGGCCGATATTGCACAAATATGTATTGACAATGGGCTGATCAACAAAGGGGATTACATTATTCAGATCGCAAGCATGCCCATTTTTGAAAAAGGAATGACAAATACTCTTAAAATCACGCAGGTGTAAAACTTTATCGACACCTTGATTCAAGTATGGGGTTCATTTGCGCTCAACAGCCCTAACGACTACTGAAAAAATTTTTTTTGAACTAAAAAACTTTAGAATTCTGATTCAATCTATCCAGCATCTCTTTTACAATAGAATCACAATCACCATTTGCATCTATAGTGTGATGTGCCTTTTCATAGAACGGGATACGTTCAAAAAGATGTTTTGAAATAAATTCATGTAAAAATTCATCCTCAATCTCTGCAATCAAAGGGCGATTTTGTTTCTCCGGAAGAAGCCTTTGCGTCAAAACGGATGGAGAGCACTGCAGATAGAAACTTACAGCCTGCGAATTGATGGTGTCCACATTGTTATAATAGCAAGGGGTGCCCCCCCCGGAAGCGAGAATGTAGGAATTGTTTTGTAAAACGACGTTCAGAGCTTTTTGCTCGCACTCTCTGAAGAAGATTTCGCCTTTTTTCACAAGCATGTAAGATACGGACATCCCATACATCTGACCGATAACCTCGTCGAGATCCCAAAACGGAACTTTCAGTTCGTTTGCCAGTTTTCGGCCTATTGTAGTTTTACCGGAGCCCATATATCCCAGCAGAACTATCTTTCTCTGCATTAACTGAGAATTTTATGCAAATTTCTGATATATAGACCTTCATACCAAATCAAATAACGGATTTAAGGAACTGTTGGATTTTCCCTAAATACGTAAAATGCACTAGTGCGCGTACTCAATGGATTTAAAAATTTTGACAGTCAAAAAAGTGTGCTTCATGACCGCTGTGCCTGAAAAAATTTCTTTGCATGAAGGTGACTGTATAGATACGTATACAATTGAGAAATTTTTAGGGGAAGGCACCTTTGGCCTGGTGTATAAGGCTCGACACCCTTCGGATTCTACCACTGTGGCCATTAAAATCATGAAATTTTGGGAATTAATGCCCGAAGAGCGCAAAACTTTTGGCCTACGCTTTGACCGGGAGTACACCTGCGGGCAAATCAATAGTCAATATCTCGTTCGATCTATTGATAAAAGTGAATATCTCGGAAACCCATACATGGTCATGGAGTTTTGCGCCGGCGGGTCTTTAGACAAATATGTGCACAACTATGAGACATTTGATCAGGTGGATCGCCTGGCCATACAATGCCTTCTCGGACTGAAAGCTCTCCATGAAAATGGTGTAATCCACAGAGATCTCAAACCGGTGAATATCCTTTTAGATTCATATGACAATGTAAAGCTCACCGACTTTGGGATTGCGGGATTTCAAAATGCAAGGATGACCAGGCGAAATTTTCTTGGGTATGCAGAGGCGGTCTTTGGCACGTATGCCTACATGCCGCCGGAGCAGCTCAATCAGAAAATTTCATTCAAAACCATGAGTCCTTCTACGGACATCTTTTCGTTTGGAGCCACATTTTATGAAATTATTACCGGAAAACTACCCTTCGGGCCACTAGAAAGCCAGGACGATTTAGGTACATACGTGCTGCGCGCAAACAAAGGCCAATGGGACGACCCACGTACATACATACCTGAATTGCCTGCTTATTGGATTGAAATATTCAAAAATTCGTTGAACAATAACTACACAAAACGGGCACAAAGCACTACAGAAATTCTCCACTTACTCAATGCAAATGAAGTTCGGTCTGACAATGCCATTCAATTTGACAGGCACACGGTGGGTCTGGCGGTAATGCATGGAGATGAGCCCGGCAGGGTTTACAACCTCAGTCGCCAGGCAGATCACACAGGAGATATCATTTATGTAGGTTGGTACAATCCCGATCAACCACTGGCCAATCACATTGGCATCGTAGAAAATCACACCAATTACATCAGCAGATTTCACGCCACCATTATTCGCGATAGGGTAAGCAAAAAGTGGTGGATCACGGATGGACAATCCCGGCAGGAAATGACCAACGGACTGCACCGCCCAAGTACAAACGGAACACTGGTCAATGGTGTAGAAGCAGGTCAAAAAGGAGTGGAACTCCACATCGGCGATATTATTACGTTGGGAGATACCACGCTAAAAGTGATTGTAAAAAATTAAAAAATGGCAAAGAAGGAACTTCAGGTCTTTTCTATATCCTTCCTCGACTTGCTCTCCGGGGCTCTTGCTGCCGTCATTATCCTATTTGTGATTGTCCCGAAAATGGACATAAAGAGTAAAGATGCCGCAGACGCCCTAAATGATCTGGGTATAGAAGTGCAAGACCTGAAGGAAAAAATGCAGCAGCTCGAAAATTCTGTGGACAAAAAGGTTGTGCAGCAAATTATGAATCAACTGGAAAAAGTCGAAAAAGAACTTAAGCAGGCAATTCAAAGCACCCAAAAACTCAAAGATCAAGTAGACCAGCTCCAGGCACAGGTCGATGATCTCAAAAAATACAAACAGTGGATGGACAACTGCGGACTGACCCTACAAAGCAATTGTCCACCCAAAAAGGTATCCACTAAGGGGTTCAGCTTCAGGGGAAAATCAATTGTATTTGTTGTAGATGTGTCCGGAAGCATGACCAGCAACAACTACAACGAAGACCGTATGAGCCCGGTAAAAGCCGGATTGCGAATGCTCATAGCTACTATGGACGAGTCGTACCAGGTAGACGTAATCCGATTCCCATATCAGTCTGATTGCGATTACAAATCAAACTTCGGATTGCTCCAGCCCATGACCGAGGCCAATAAAGAGTCTCTGAGCAAGTTTATCCGAACCTTCAAAGCAGGAGGTGGCACCCCCATACAGGAAGCACTGACGTATGTGATGAATACATATACCGGACTGACCGATATCGTCCTGATGACCGATGGCGAACCAGGATGCCGCACAGGTGATGATTCAAAAAAATTATCTGAAGAAATTCTTGCTTTTATGCGACGTCAGAATCCGGGTAATATCCAGGTAAATGCCATCGGCGTAGGTAGAGACTTCTTTGACGATCCCAACGCTGTAAAAGTAAAATTTCTCGAACAGCTCACCAGTGAAAATGGAAATGGTTTTCTAATAAAATTTGATTGATATGAGCAACCGCTACACCCGAATCATCCTATCAGCCTCAGCCGCACTGGTTCTGATGGTCCTACTTGCCTTGTTTTATTCCGTCACAGAAGAGGGAACAAGTAGCCGCCGTATAGCGATCTTGTTGGGCGGGGAACTCCCGGCCGGCATCGTGCAAGGCTTCACATATCTTCTTTTCTTTTTTGGGATAATGGAGCTCTGGGCCATAAACCAGGAGATCAATGAGGAGGAAAAAGCCTATAGCTTCCGTCTCTTACCTGAAAAAGAACAGTATGT
>CALFUW010000053.1 GCA_937929815.1 uncultured Flavobacteriales bacterium
ATTTTATGCTTTTTGTACTTTGGATTCTGCTCTATGAAAGGAATTACTGTCTCGGCTACTTCCTCTACAGCTTGCAGAAACTCGGGTTCATTCGGATTTTTTGCTTTCACCAGATTCATGAAAGCATCTATTTGTGCTTGATAGTTGGATGACATATGCATTTTGCTGTTAAAAAATTGCGGCAAATGTATTGTCTTGATTCATTAATACATGTAAAAATTTATAGAATCAAAAAGTGTATTTTTTACACTTTTTTTTCTTTATTTTATAAGATCCGGATAGGAAGATTCAAAAGAATTACTGTCCAGTAATTCTGATACGGGAGTGTACTTGTCAGGTGTTTCTGCTCCTGCTTTTGTATTGTTCGATCTCATCTTGTGTTGGAGCTGGATTTCCTTTTCCTGTAGCCATAAACCAAATCAAAAACACCCCAGCCAAAAGAGGTAGCGTAAGGACAGCTACCATCATAAGTGTTTCTGCTATCATGGCTGATATGCTTTTTAGTTAAGATTGATTTTTATCCAAAGCAAAGATATAAGTTTAGAAATTTTTAAAAAATTCTTATGATTGCATTAGAAACTTTGTAAATCAAAAAATCTCATTTCGCTTTGAATATCAATGTTGTATTAAAAACTTTTGCCTTATTTTATCTTTTCACGCTTTCAATAGGTGGAATGGCTCAGGATAAAATATCAGGGGTCGTGAGGGATTCCAGAGACCGCGAGGGTATACCTGGAGCTAATGTGATCATTCGCGAAACAGGCAAAGGCACTTCTACCGATATGTATGGAAGGTTTACTCTAGAGCATAAAGGATCCTTTCCAATCTCCTTGGAAATAAGTTTTGTGGGGTATAAAAACAAGCGGATAGAGATAAAAAGATTCGGCAATTATACCATCGATCTGGAGGAAGACAAAGTAATGCTCGGTGAGGTCAGTGTCGTAGAACAAAGACTGTCAGACAAGCAGAAAGAAAGTGCACTCACAGTAGAAGCTATGGATGCTCTTGCGATTAAAGAAACTCCTGCCGCGTCGTTTTACGATGGCCTGGGATCACTCAAAGGAGTCGATTTAACAGCGGCCTCTCTTGGTTTCAAAATCATAAATACACGTGGATTTAACAGTACCTCACCGGTAAGATCTCTACAAATCATAGATGGTGTGGATAATCAGGCACCGGGCTTAAATTTTTCGTTGGGCAATTTTCTCGGAGCTTCTGATCTCGATGTAATGAATGTAGACATAATAGCCGGTGCTTCCTCCGCCTTTTACGGGCCTAATGCATTTAATGGTGTCATCTCAATGACCACCAAAGACCCTTTCTTATTTCCGGGAACCAGCGTTTCCTTCAAAACCGGTGAACGTGCTCTGAACGAATTTGCAATCAGACATGCCAAAGTGTTTAAAGACAAAAAAGGGAGTGATAAGGTCGCCCTGAAGTTTAATGCGTTCTACCTCCAGGCCAATGACTGGATAGCTGACAACTATGAGCCTACTGAAGAGTCAGAAACAGGTAAAGAAAACCCCGGATGGTACGATGCTGTCAACAGATACGGTGACGAACAAATGTTTGACGATGGTCAGCAGCCTCGGACTTTTCCCGGCTTAAACAGATTTTACAGAACTGGTATTGAAGAAGTGCATTTAGTCGATTACAATACCCGAAATCTAAAATTGGGTCTGGCACTCCATCACCGGTTTAGTTTAGATCGAGAGCTTATCCTGGCCTCAAATTTTGGATACGGTACTACTGTCTATCAAGGTGATAACAGGTATTCACTTAAAGACATCAAGTTTTACCAAAATAGAGTTGAGTTTCGAAAAAAGAATAAATTCTTCATCAGAATGTATGCAACGAACGAAGATGCAGGAAATTCTTATGATGCATACTTCACGGCCCTTCGCATGCAAAACGCCCTGGTCAGTGACAATGCGTGGGGTGAGCGATACAGATCATTCTGGAATTCCTTTGAAGCCAATACCGCCAGGTCTTTACCTGGATATCCTACCGCCAACTGGTTTACCGAACGAGAACTCTGGCTTCAGCAATATCAAGACTATTTATTGTTAAATAGAGACACACTTCGCCAACTGCACAACAGAAACCGCCAACGGGTAGATGAATTCTTCGGTGGACCTATCACTCCCGGTACACAGCAATTCGATTCGCTATTTACCTACTTCACGTCCCGGACCTTTGCAGAGGGAGGTACCAGGTTTTTTGATCGATCGGCATTGTATCATGTGCACGGCCAGTATGAATGGGATGTTCGAGGATATCAGTTGGCTGCCGGTGGAAATGCCCGACTGTTTGTGCCTAATTCGAGAGGAAATATATTCAGTGACTCCATGCGCTATGACCGGTTTGTGATCGATACCCTGCCAAACGGACAGCTAGTATTTGACAGTATTCCCCTAGGCTACAATCGAATTACAAATTTTGAAGTTGGTGTGTATGCCGGTATTGAAAAAAAATTTTTTGACGAAAAACACAAATTCAATTTTACCGTCAGACTGGACAAAAACCAAAATTTCCCGTTTTTAGTAAGTCCTGCTTTGTCTTGGGTGTATCAGGTAAACAATCTTAATACCATCCGGGTCAGCCTTTCGTCGGCCATCAGAAACCCCACTCTTCAGGACCAATATCTTTTCTACAACGTAGGCCGGGCGATCCTTTTAGGCAATCTGAATGGTGTGGACAGCCTTGTATCGCCTGAAAATTTACAGGAATATCTGAAAAAAAACCAACAAGGTCGGCTCGAGCACGAGTTTGACTACTACGATGTAGCACCCATCCGTCCAGAGCGAGTACAAACTGCCGAGATCGGATACAGAACAACTCTTTTTAAAAGGCTTTATCTCGATATGAATTATTATTATTCATGGTATCAGGATTTTATTGGATTTAACATTGGACTGAAAATCGTAGCTGACGGCCAGACAGCCATTGACCGGGTATCATCCGTGCAGGCATATCGGGTGGCCGCAAATGCACGAGACAGAGTCACCACTCAAGGATTTTCAATCGGATACAATTACTACTTCTGGGACAATTACAATTTTACAGGTAATTATACCTGGAACGTCCTCAATACAGCTACCGAGGACCCGATTATTCCAGCCTTTAACACTCCGGAGCACAAGTTTAATATTGGATTTAATGCTCGTGATTTAAAATTTAAATCTTCAGACCAAAATTTAATCGGCTACAGTATCAACTATCGCTGGATCCAGGGATTTTTATTCGAGGGTTCTCCTCAATTTACGGGTAGTATAGACAGCTATGCCATGTTAGATGCACAGATAAATTATTTAGTAAAAAAATGGAAGACCACGATAAAACTCGGTGGAACCAATCTTCTGGACAACAGGGTTTTTATGGTCTTTGGCGGGCCTAGGGTCGGCCGTTTAACATATCTGTCTACAATAGTTGAATTTTAAAAAATTTCATTACCTTCGTATAATCTAAAATCAAATCTGATAAAATATGAGAAAGTTTCTACACCTCTTTATTGTCCTGATTCTCACAGTCTGTGTGTCGCACGCTCAGGTGCGATATTTGGAACCAGTTTTTACAGATGCACAAATTGTAAAAATGGCAGACGTAAACTATGGGATCAACTTTTTTGCCTATGCTCCGGCTTCAATCGGCGGACCACAGTTACTTCCACTGAGGTGCGACATTTACATGCCGGATACCAATGCAGATAACGTAGCCAACAGGCCTGTAATCGTGTACTTACATACAGGAAGCTTCTTACCCAAAGGCCTCGCAAGCCCGATGGGTGAAAAAACGGACAGCGCTGCAGTCGAAATTTGCCGCCGATTTGCAAAAATGGGCTATGTGGCAGTATCTGCTACCTACAGGGTCGGATGGCTGGCCAACAGCACAGACCTGGATCTTCGCCGTGGAACCAACCTTCTTGCCGTCTACAACGCCATACAAGATGCCAAAACTTTGGTGAGATTTCTGCGTGCTTCTGTGTTGGGTCAAGGAAATCCTTTTAAAATCAATACCAACGCCATCACACTCTTTGGCCAAGGTTCCGGCGGATACATCACCCTTGCCTATGGCACTCTGAACAAATACACCGAATTGCAACTCGATAAGTTTAAATATGACAATGCGAGTTCAACAGGGCTGTTTGGACATCCGGTACAAGCTGGAGACATGTATGTGGACACATCGGTCGTCGGAGACTGGAATGGATTTGGCGGTAAAGTGACCCTTACAGGTCAGCAGACTCCCCTTGGATTACCCGAAATTGATATGACCAAAAGAGGTCGTAACTTTGAAAATTTTCCCGGGATCCCATCAGATGTGGCAATGACTGTCAATCTGGGAGGTGCTTTAGGTGACTCCACATGGCTTGAGGCTGGAGATCCCCCAATTGTTTCTGTGCATGTCGTCCAAGATTTCTTTGCACCTTACATTTCTGGTATGGTTAATGTGCCGATTGGTGCACAGTTTTTTCCTGTAGTGGAAGTAGCAGGCAGTCATACAGCGGTAAGACTGTCAAATACAACCGGAAACAATAGTGTATTCACCACCAATTGGAATGACCCCATTAGTGTGAAAGCACGTGCAAGTGCAACACTCAATCCAGGTCAGATCCATCATATCCTACCTTTTGACATTCCCCCTCCCAATCCTGCCTTACCATTCCGTGTAAATTCAAATCCATGGGATTGGTGGGATCCCAATGATCCACAAAGTGCTAACGAAACCAATCCCAACATAAAGGCTCAATCATTGGCATATATAGATACAGTTATGGGCTTTGTGGCACCTCGAATAGCAAAAATGTTGACTACCAAGGGGTATCAGATACCGGTAAGCGTGGCTGAAAATAGTATTGACAACAGGATTATTCTTTATCCCAATCCGGCATCTACTCATTTTAGTCTGAGCACTTACAAACCAATCGAAAAAATTGAACTGGTCGATCTTACCGGAAAAATTGTTTATGCAAATACACCCTTTGAATCGCATCACACAGTCAGAACTGAGCATCTGCCTAAAGGAGTCTACATGGTAAGACTCTACATAGAGAATGATTTGTTTGTGAAAAAGGTGGTCGTAAGATAAGAGGAGTACTTATTTAAGAAAAGCCGCCCAACCAGGGCGGTTTTTTTTTAAATTACTTTGGCTCAATAATTGAAAAAATGTATAAGTAAAAAAACGCAACTTTTTATGAAACAATTATTAGGGAGTGGGCCTAAGGCCATGGTTTCATTTCTGATTTTATCCTTCCTAACATCCTGCGGAGGCTTTAAAAAGCCTGGAAAAGAAGTTACAGGCCCGTTTTCATCTTCTAAATATCAAACCAATAACCGGTATTTCAGAGGAGTAGGCAGCGGTACAAGCATGGATATGAATACATCTAAAAGTAAGGCCATGATCATGGCCAAACAGCGATTGGCCTCAAGTGTCAATACCACCATGCGCACCGTGGCAGATCGGTATGTAAAAGAAAACAGCACTTTGAATGCAGGAGAGTTTATGTCCAAGTACGAAGAACTTAACAGAGAAGTGACCAATACCATGCTTGCAGATATTCGCACCATAGGCGAAAGAACCTTTAAACTTCCTAACAATCAGTATGAAACACACATAGCTCTTGAAATACGCAAGCGCAGTATGTACAATCATCTACGTCGCCAGGCACGCCTTAAAAAACAATGGAATGAGGCAGAACGCGCTGCCATGGAGAATTTAATAGATCGATTGATCGCTGAGCTGAAGGATTAAACAACGAGGTCATTAAAAGTTTATAGGTACTATTCTGCTATCCGCAATCATATAAATGGTGTCGTTTTTGTTTGGTGCTACAAGGTATAAACCTGTAAACTCTCCATAAGCCGGCAAAACAGCCTTATTTCCAGACTTCCACAAA
>CALFUW010000054.1 GCA_937929815.1 uncultured Flavobacteriales bacterium
CAGCAGCACCACACCATTCCCCAAAGGCATAATGTCAGCCCAGACCCCACTCCCTAAACCATCTGTAAACAAAATCACCAACCATCAGATTAAAATCTTTGTAAAAACACATCTTCGTGCAAAACCATCTGCTCCTTAAAGCCTTAAAAGGCGAACCCGTAAAGCGCCCCCCTGTATGGATGATGCGCCAGGCAGGCCGGTACCTGCCCTCATACATGGAACTTCGACGCAAATACGATTTTTTCACCCGCGTACAGACACCCCAACTGGCCTGCGAAATCACTCTTCAGCCGGTAGACCAGATCGGAGTAGATGCAGCCATACTGTTCAGCGACATCCTTGTCGTTCCGCAAGCCATGGGATTAGATGTCCAGCTTATTGAACACAAAGGCCCCTACCTGCCCAAAACCATTCAATCGCATTCCGATATCTCCCGACTCGAATCTGATGAGGCTGCCGATAAGCTACAGTATGTTTATGACGCCATTCGACTCATAAAAAAAGAACTCAATGGTAAAGTTCCACTTATTGGATTTGCAGGCGCTCCTTTCACCATACTGTGCTACATGGTCGAAGGCAAAGGGTCAAAAAACTTTGAGCGCGCCAGACAATTCTGTGTCAGCAAACCTCTGGAAGCCCACAGCCTCCTCTCCAAAATTACCGATGTCACCATTCAATACCTCATACGCCAGGTAAAGGCAGGTGCAGATGTCATACAAGTGTTCGACTCCTGGAGCGGACTACTTTCACCATCGGATTTTTCAAAATTTGCACGGCCATATTTAATTCAGATCGCCAACGAACTGAGCGCACATGCCCCGGTCATCCTATTTCCCAAAGGCTCGTGGTATGCCCTCGAAGACCTGGCTGTCAACTCAAAAGCCTCTGCCCTTGGAGTAGATTGGTGTATCTCCCCATTGACAGCACGTACCCTCACAGCAGGCCGTGTTACACTACAAGGAAATTTTGATCCAGCCCATCTCCACCTAAGCCCTGAGGACATCACACAGGAAGTACACGACATGATCCGGCAGTTTGGCCCACAGCGGTACATCGTCAATCTCGGACATGGCATCACGCCCGACGTACCCGTACAGAATGCAAAAGCATTTGTCGAAGCTGTTAAAAGCTTTAAATCCTAAATTATCAGCATAGCTTGCCCATTAAGAAGACTTACAGCAGCCGCACGCGCAAATTGTTAAATGCTCATTCTGAGGGCATCTAAGTATTTTTATATTTGTACTTTGGACTTTGTAAAAGCATAAAGGATATGAAGGGTAAAGCCATCGTATATGTGATGCTGGTAGCAGTGTGGATCTTAGGCGTCAGATGTTCAAAAGAGCATGACATCCAGGACATTCATACCACTACCCCATATCCTCTGGTAGTGCCTCCGGGATTTCCTCAGCCATTGCTCAATCCCGATAATCCGCTGACCGTAGAAGGGGTAGAACTCGGCCGACATCTGTTTTACGAAAAAAAACTCTCGCGCGATAACACTCTGAGTTGTGCCAGCTGCCACAAGCAAGAGTTTGCATTTTCAGACACACCAAACCGATTCAGCAAAGGAGTAGATGGCCTCGATGGAAAATTCAACGCCATGCACATAGTCAATATGGCATGGCTCGAAAACTTCTTTTGGGATGGACGCTCACCAAGTCTGGAAGAGCAGGCATTTCATCCTGTGGTGGATCCACTTGAAATGAATACCACATGGGAGTCCGTAATCAGAAAATTACAAGAGACCCCCATATATCCACCCATGTTTAAAAAAGCTTTTGGAAGTGAGGAGATAACCGTTGAACGCGTCACCAAAGCCATCGCCCAGTTTGAGAGAGTCCTCATCTCCGGAAATTCTAAATTTGACAAATGGCGTAGAGGGGAGACTACACTGACTGAACTCGAATTATTCGGATTTACCATGTTTGAAACCGAAAGAGGCGATTGCTTTCACTGCCACGGAAATACCACTACCGGAAATATGTTTGGTGCATTCGGTCAGTTAATCTTCACCAACAATGGTCTTGAGCCCGATGCCACCATGCCACCCGGACGCATGGCCATCACAGGAAACCCTTCCGACCGCGGTAAATTTAAAATTCCCTCTTTGCGCAATGTGGCTGTCACATTTCCCTACTTTCACGACGGTAGGTTTCAATCCCTTCAGGAAGTCATCGAGTTTTACAATATGGGAGGGCACCCCTCATCCACCATTGACCCTAACATGAAGGCAGCAGGCATCGGACGCAACTGGACTCAGTATGAAAAAAGCGCTCTGCTCGCCTTCCTGAATACCTTGACAGATGTCGAATTTCTGACAGATACGCGCTTCTCAGATCCCTTCGAAGAATAAAAACAAATTTGCCTTCCCACGACGGCAAAAAAATTGAAGTTTTATTTGAAAATGACTCATATTTTCAAATACTACCTTTGTCACCTGTATGAAAACATTTGAAGAAGTAAGTGCATTAGCAGGGCGCCTGGAAGCGCTAAGGGGGTATCTTTGACACGGAAGGTAAGAAAATAGCCTTGCAAAATGAGGAGGAAAAGACAGCAGCACCTGGTTTTTGGGACGATCCTACACAGGCCCAAAAGGTTCTGCGCAAGATCAAAGAACTAAAGTTCTGGATTGAAGGCTACGACGATGCCTCCAGACTGGTAGATGAAGTTCACCTCGCCTATGAATTCTTAAAAGAAGGCATCATCAGCGAAACCGAACTGGACAAAGCTTACGACTCTGCCCTGAAAGCTATTGAAAATCTTGAGTTCAGAAATATGCTCTCGGCCGAAGAAGACCGGCTAAGCGCTGTGCTTCAGATCACTGCAGGTGCTGGTGGCACAGAGAGTTGTGACTGGGCTTCCATGCTACTGCGCATGTATACGCGATGGGCCGAACAACATGAGTACAAAGTCACTGAACTCAACCTGCAGGACGGCGACGTTGCGGGCATCAAATCGGCTACCATACAAATCGATGGCGAATATGCCTTTGGATACCTGAAAGGCGAAAACGGCGTACATCGCCTAGTTCGCATTTCTCCCTTCGATGCCAACGCCAAAAGGCACACATCCTTTGCCTCGGTGTATGTGTACCCACTTGTAGACGATACCATTCAGATCGATATCAATCCGGCAGATATCGAGTGGGATACCTTTCGTTCTGGTGGAGCTGGTGGCCAAAATGTGAATAAAGTCGAGACCGGTGTCCGCCTGAAACACAAACCCTCCGGCATCATCATCGAAAATACCGAAACCCGCTCCCAACTACAAAACAAAGAGAAAGCCCTTCAACTGCTCAAATCTCAACTATATGAAATGGAACTCGAAGCCCGAAACCAGAAACGCGCCGAAATCGAAGCCGGTAAGAAGAAGATAGAGTGGGGTTCACAAATCCGCAATTACGTGCTTCATCCCTACAAGCTGGTAAAAGACGTTCGCACAGGCACCGAGACATCCAATGCCGAAGGAGTACTCGACGGCGATATCGATGAATTTCTTAAATCCTACCTGATGAGTACCGGAAGCAGCTATTCGGCCAATGCTACATCGACCTTATGAGGCTCGGTATTATAGACCGGTACATCCTTCGATACTTCCTCGGAACATTCTTTCTCACCCTGATCCTGATCTTGCTGATTGCCGTGGTTTTCGACATATCCGAAAAGATCGAAGACTTCATCACCAAAGGGGCTTCTGCCAGGGAGATCGTCCTGGATTATTATTTGAACTTTATCGTGTACTACGGCAATATGTTCTCGAGCATGATTGTATTTATCTCCACCATATTTTTTACAAGCATGCTTGCCAATCGCACCGAGATCGTCGCTATTCTGACCGGAGGTATGAGTTTTAAAAGACTTATGTACCCCTATGCTATTGGTACAATCATCGTTACCTTGATAAGCATGCTGCTTGCTCATTTTGTCATTCCGGTGAGCAATGTCCGAAGGCTACACTTCGAGAACCTCTACATAAACGTGACTTCCGGCGAACGAAACAATGACCTTCACCGGCAGATCAAACCAGGACACTTGGTCTATCTCGAGAACTATAATTCCGAGCGACTCAGTGGTTATCGGTTTACCTACGAAGTGTTTCATGGTCAGAAAATGATTTCTAAGCTATCATCCGACTTTATCCGCTTTGATACCTTGACTAATACCTGGAAATTAGACAATTACACCATACGATATATAGAAAAAGACAGAGACCGGCTTCAGATAGGACGTCAACTTGACACGACTTTCGACTTTCATCCGGATGAACTCAGTCCGAAATTGTACAGTGTCACAATGATGAACACTCCCCGTCTTCTTCAATTTATAAGAGCTGAAAAAATAAGGGGATCTGAAAAATTAAACATGTATCTTCTGGAACTGCATCAACGTACGGCCTGGCCATTTGCCACTGTAATTCTGGTACTTATAGCAGTGAGCTTAAGCAGCCAGAAACGACGAGGAGGCATGGGACTGAATATCGCTCTAGGGTTGGGCCTGTGCGTCACATACGTATTTTTTCAGAGGGTATCTGTGGTTTTTAGCACCAATGGCAACCTCTCTCCTTTGGTGGCTCTTTGGGTTCCCAATGTCATCTTTGCCCTGGTTGGTATCTATCTCTATCGGGTGGCTCCAAAATAAAAGTGGCCTGGAATTCCAGGCCACTTACCGATAAAATTTATAGTAATTTTATCTTACGACTAATTTCCCGCTTACAGATTCAGTATGAGTTCGCACTGTGTATGTATAAACACCCGCGGGAAGATGACTGATGCGGATATTTTTAGCGTTTAGACCATTGTAGGGTGCAGTGAGCTCCTCTGTAAGCACTGTCCGACCGGTCAGATCGTAGATGGCAAACTGGGCCTTTGTATTTTTTGAAAGACTATATGATACCGTGAGTACATCGTTTGCCGGATTTGGAAATACTTTAACAGAATTCCTTGTTAACAGAAATTCATTATCTATCCCTATATTACCTGTTTTTTCTACTTCGACAAATATGTAGAATACTACATCTGTGTTGGCTCCCCAGGATTGCGGATCATTTAATGCATACCACTGACCTGTATCCCACTTCTCCCAGGCAGATCCGCCACCACAATTACCGCCTGTGTGAAAGATCCCTATTGTATCATTTCTGGTGCCACCTGATACGACCACACTAGCGAAAAAAGGTCCCGAATAGTTAACCGGTGTTGCAAACGAAAATTTAGTAAATTGCCCTGAAGTATCAATATTGTTGGAGCTCACGTTGGCAGATGTAGCGATGCTATTGCCAGCAGGTGCCCCATTTGCGGGATTTACATTGTAAATAAATACGTTGTAGTCATCTGCGGTACCCACTATTTTTTTTCCACCGAAGGCTACAAGTACCGAGTGTATCTTACCGACAGTATTGGTTGCAATGCGCTGGGCTTTTTCTTGGTCATTATATCCGTTGGTGCCGGCGACAAACCCACCGTTTGAAGAATTGAGTATAAAAGGACCAACATTACAATTTGCCAGAAGTGAGGCCGAAAGGGTATCATTGACATTTTCAGTGCCCGCACTTGTGAAGTGATGTGAAAGGTTTATGTGGCTTTTTATCACAGCTTTACCAGCGACCCTTTGTTGAGCGTACGCCGAAATACTAAAGCTCAGAATGCTTGCGATTACGTAAATTTTTCTCATGTGATTTTATTTTATACAAAGCAAGTATAAATTTTCATAAAAAAAAAGTCTTTTTTGTTCTTTCGATGATTTCTATTGCGTGAAGCAGTCTTTTTTCATTTAATCCCGACACTATTTCAAATTTTTGGTTGCAATGGTTTAGCAACTTAATGTGAATCTCAAAGAGTTCCTCGCGGTCATTCGGATTTTCACGCTGTGGATCATATGCCCATGGAACATCGGCAGCAGTTAATAAAACAAGGTTAAATGTGCCGGGACAATAATTTTTTTCGATCAGTGGGTGTGTTTTTCCATATTTCCAGTCGCTCCAGATTTTGAGGGTAAGAAGCGTTGTATCAAAAAAAATTGGTGCCTTGCGCGTGGCGCGCGAAAACAGCTCTTCCCAAAACCGTTGGCCTCTGGCAATGGTTTCCAGGTCGCTGTAGGTATAGTTATTGTTTTTTAGCTGCAGATAATACCTCGCAAACTCAGGCACCCACATCCCGGAGTAGAGTATGGAGAGTTTTTTACACAGTTGCGTCTTGCCGGTTGACTCCGGTCCTACCACGGCTATCTTCATAAAATTTGCGCACGTTTACCGAATTCGATGACTTCCAGATGGTTTACCCTGGCATTGGCGATTTCAAACCTTATTGCCGTGCGCATGATGTGAAATCCATGGGTGCCGGCTGCGCCAGGATTGATACAGAGGGCGTTTCTGTTTTTATCAAATTTGATTTTGAAAATGTGCGAATGACCGCAAATAAACAAATCCGGCTGAACTGACTCCCAGAGCTCATTTACTCTTTTGGAATATCTGCCCGGATACCCTCCAATATGGGTCATCCACACGCGCATGCCTTCCACCTCAAAAATGGCATCTTCGGGATACTGATGTTTGATGGTGAGGTCATCGATGTTTCCATGCACTGCCCTGACTGCAGGGCAAGCACGCTGCAGTGCAGTGAGCACTTCTGGAGTGCCTATATCGCCCGCATGCCAGACTTCGTCAGCCATTGAAGCATGAGTACAAATCGCATTGTCAATGTAGCTGTGAGTATCGGAGAGCAGAAAGATCCTTTTAATTGCTGGATAAAATTAGGCGTACCTTTGCAAAGGTAAATTAAATGCTGAGTTGCGATATTTTATCGAAATTGCGTACAACGGCATGGCCTTCCACGGCTGGCAGATTCAACCCAATTCCACTTCTGTACAACAGACTTTAAACCAGGCTCTGAGCACTGTACTGCGGAGGGAGGCATACACCGTGGCTGCTGGCCGTACCGATACAGGGGTACATGCGCTTCAGATGTTTGCGCATTTTGACAGCAGTGTTCCTTTAGGTAATACCGAACCCATCGTGCGCTCTTTAAATGGGATTTTGTATCCAAATATTTCCGTTAAACGAATTTTCAGGGTTTGTGATAACGCACATGCTCGTTTCAGTGCATATCTACGCGAGTATCAATATGATATCCACTACCGGCACAATCCCTTCCTGTACCATCGCAGCTTACTTTGGCTTCG
This sequence comes from uncultured Flavobacteriales bacterium, assembly GCA_937929815.1. Lineage (GTDB taxonomy): Bacteria > Bacteroidota > Bacteroidia > Flavobacteriales > Schleiferiaceae > Thermaurantimonas. Next base: position 7,176 of record CALFUW010000054.1, read on the forward strand.
GAAGCCTCTGCCGGTGGAGGAGATGAATGAACTTTGCAGTAATTTAATCGGAGAGAAGGATTTTTCTTGTTTTGAGAAGACCGGTGGCAGCAATGCGCATTCCATCTGCAATGTGTCACATGCGCAATGGATAGAGACCGATGAAGGTGTGCGTTTTGTAATTCGCGCCAATCGGTTTTTGAGAAATATGGTGCGTGCCATCGTTGGCACCTTTCTCGAATTTGGCAGCAGAAGGATATCAGCATCGGATTTTAGAGCACTTTTAGAAAGCAAAGACCGGAAAATGGCAGGAGCCTCGGCCCCTCCTTATGCACTTTACCTGACTAAGGTTTGTTATCCTGATTCTGTTTTTTCATATGACTAATACCTCGGATAGCCCCCAGACTTTTGATATACGTACGCTGAAAAAAGTTTTCAGATTCGTTGACCCTTACAAAAGGGTTTTTTATATCGGTATGAGTCTGGTCATTTTCCTTTCGATCATTACCTCCGCCCGTCCTATCCTGGTTCAATATTCTATAGACGATGCCATCCTTCCTGGTGATATGCATCTGCTGCTTGTTTTGTGCATCTGGATTCTGGTGCTGATGATTGCTGAGAGTATTGCCCAGTACTTTTATTCATATATCGCAAATTTCTTGGGTCAAAACATCATCAAAGATATCCGGTCTGCGCTGTACAGAAAGCTGATGTATTTCAGATTGTCGTTTTACGACCGCACTCCCGTGGGAAATCTGGTTACTCGTTCGATTTCAGACATTGAGGTTATTTCTGAAATCTTTTCGGAGGGTTTATTAGTCATCCTTGGCGATTTGCTCAAGGTGGCTGCCATGCTTGCCGCCATGTTTTACTTCATAGATTGGCGATTAAATCTGATTGCATTGTCCGTTCTTCCATTTTTATTTGTTGCGACCCGCTGGTTTCAAAAAAACATTAAAGTTTCTTTCCAGCAGGTGCGCAATGAAGTAGCCAATCTGAATGCTTTTGTCCAGGAGCGCCTCACGGGTATGGGCATTGTTCAGATATTTGGGCGTGAAAAGGCTGAGTTTGAAAAATTTAAGGCCATCAATGCCCGACACCGGGATGCAAACATCAGAGGCATTTGGTATTTCAGCATTTTTCTCCCTTTACTCGACTTGATCTCATCGGTCTCCATTGCCCTTGTGGTCAGTGCCGGCTCGTGGTGGGCAGTACAAGGCCAGAAGATCTCCCTTGGGGAGCTCACCTCCCTGATCATGTTTATAAATATGATTTTCAGGCCTCTCAGGCAATTAGCCGACCGGGTTAATTCCCTTCAGATGGGAATAGTCGCTTCAAATCGCGTTTTTACGTTGCTGGACGATACAGAAAACACAGAAACCGCCGAATCCGAGACTCCCATGCCCCCGATCAGAGGACATGTGCGATTCGAAAATGTCACTTTTGGATACAAACCTCAGGAAGTTGTACTTCATAATCTTTCGTTTGAGGTAGAGGCAGGTCAGACACTGGCTATAGTAGGTGCAACCGGTGCCGGCAAATCCACGATTATCCAGTTGCTATCGGGATATTACAAGCAGCAATCCGGCACTATCTACATCGATGACATCGATATATCTAAAGTGTCTGTTTTCAGCCTCAGAAGTCAGATGGCTGTTGTACTTCAGGACGTTTTTTTGTTTTCTGATTCAATTTTCAAAAACATAACCCTAGGTCAGCATTTTAGCAAAGAAGAGGTTAAAGCGGCAGCACGAGATATTGGGTTATTAAGTTTTATTGAATCCCTGCCGGGTGGCCTGGAGTACAACGTGCGAGAAAGAGGTGCCTCGTTGAGTGCTGGCCAGAGACAACTCATTGCATTTCTGAGAGCATATCTCACCCGACCCAAGATTTTTATCCTCGATGAGGCAACTTCTAACATAGATACGCAAACCGAATCATTGATACAGCAGGCTACCGAACGCATCACAAAAGGAAGGACAAGTATAATCATCGCGCATAGGCTCAGTACGATCCTTCATGCCGACAAGATTCTCGTGCTTAAAAAGGGAAGAATAGTGGAGACAGGCACACATAACGAGCTGCTCAAGTCCAAGGGATATTACAGCCGACTGTATGACATACAATTTGCTACTATGAATAATTTGTAAAACAAACGACAGACCTATGAGTCTATGGTGGCACTTATTGATAAATCTAAAAAACACACTTATAAAAATCAGAGAAGTGCTTCTGTTCTTCATCGCCTCGGTAGCATTTGTGCTCTTTTATCCCGAAGAACGAAGATTTCCTTTCGATTGGAAGCTACAGTCAGAATGGAAACATGCCGAAATAATAGCAGA
>CALFUW010000055.1 GCA_937929815.1 uncultured Flavobacteriales bacterium
TATTAGCCAGAATGCTGTCTAAGACCACAAAATATCTGTCCACGATAAAGGTATCACCTTTAGCCATCATAAATTCCATTTCATCTCCGTATCCATCGGGAGAATTTCTGTTTTGTACATCGGATGCATACGACAGAAAGGTGTAGATATCCTTGTGCAGAAAGTGTTTTGTACCAGGTTCTGCTACCAGACCCATTCTATCGTTGATCTGAATGTGAGGTACTACGGTAAAGGCGTGCTGTACAGTCCCGTTGACATTTTGTAAAAAATCTACCTGATAGTACCTGCGGTAATTTTCCTGCCATGTATCGCTCCAGATTACACGGTAAGGTTCCATTTCTAGGGTGTCACCTTTCTCAAGCAGAATGTTTTCGCTTGCGGGAATATTTTCGGCGATGTATGTCTTGTTTTTAGTAATGATTTTTTGATTGGACTGACTTACGACCGTACCGAGCATCATCAGGCCAAATCCCGCGTGTGCGATGGATGCACCCGATACATTCCAATTGCCTTTTGCAATCCGGATCCAGAAGTCAAAGTTGGACACAAGAGCTAAGGCCGAAGTGTAGGTCAGCAGACTGTAAAGCGGATGCTTCCACATGGAAAAGAGAATCAAAAAAGGCAAGGTGACCAGAAGGCTTACGATCAGGCTAAGGGCTATGTTTTTCCAGAATTGAAGAGGTTTTTTCTGGCGATATGATAAAAACTGACCGAAGGCCATCAGCAGTGTAATGATGATGGCAAAAGGCAGCTGAAATGAGTTGTAGTGCTTTATAGCATCCACAGGAGGGGCCATATTTTCTGAGAGAATTTTCACGAGGCCCTCAGGACCGATAAGCTTGTTGATCACCGGAATGGATGTGCTGAAGATGATTTGAAAACCTGAAACAAGTAATATCAATGCTCCGACAAACATCCAGAATTCGCGGCTGTAAAATGTTTCGTCCTCCGATTTTTCGGGAATTGATGAATAATTTAATCCAAACAAAGTAAAGGGCACGATCAGGAAAAAGAACAAAAACGCGAGTAACTGCCCGTTTAAACCTAAATCGACAAACGAATGCACTGATGCATCTCCCAGCACTCCGCTCCTGGTGAGAAAAGTAGAGTAGAGTATGAAGAAAAAAGTCAGGAAGATCATCCAGTAGGTAGTTCGAAGGGCTGTGCCTTTATGCAGGGCGATCATCATCAGATGGGCTGATGCAGCGAGGGTCAGCCAAGGCACCAGAGAAGCATTTTCTACAGGATCCCATGCCCAGAATCCACCAAAACTCAGTGATTCATAGGCCCAGGCTCCTCCCATCAGGATGCCGGCTCCCAGAATTCCGACTGAAAAATATGTCCATGGCAGTGCTGGCCTCAGCCAACTTTTGTAATCTCTATTGATTAATGAACCCAATGCAAATGCAAACGGAATCACCACGGAGGCAAATCCGAGAAACAATGTCGGAGGGTGAATCGTCATCCAGTAGTTTTGAAGAAGCGGATTCAAACCTCTGCCGTCCATAAATCCCGGCAACTTCTGCAAATAATCTTCCATTTGAGTCCACGGAAGGCCTATGTTTTCCGGTAATTCGCGTATTAAAACAAAAGGTGAACTGCCAATTTTAACACCGAAAGGATAAATGCCAAGAATCATGCTGACCAGAAATGCCTGCACCAGCAATCCAACCATTAATACAGGAGATTCAAAGCGATGCTTTACCAACGGAAAAATCAGAAACAACACCGTATGCCAAAACATCCAAAGGATGAAACTCCCTTCCTGACCTTCCCAAAAAGCAGAAAATATGTACTTATTTTCAAGACCACGGCTAGTATGCTTCCAGGCATAGTCATACTCAAAATAATGGCCGGTGAGCATTAATAGCATAAGGGCTACTACCGAAAAAATCGAAAAAGCGTGAATATAGAAAAAAATTCTTCCAATTTGTTGATATTCGGTTCGCTTCTTTATTACATGCAGGTAATAAAAAAGGACAGCTCCCAATGCGCTCATAAATGCTAAGCTGGTAGATATTCTCCCGGCCTCACCGATCCATGCAGCTTCTCCAATATACTTCATTCGCCGTATGTGTTTTCGTCTTTTAAGGTGTTTTGTTCATTGTATTTGGACGGACATTTCAAAAGAATCTCATCGGCAATAAAGGCCGTGTCCGTGGAATATCCTTTCATTGTGATGTCTTCACTTCTCTCAAAATCAGTAGGTTTAGGCTTGAAATAAAGTACTTTTCGGGTATTGCTGTCCTTGTCAAAGGCAAAGAATGTAAAGATTCCGGCCCTTGCGTCAAATTCCATCGGCATTTCGCGATTGAGCTGCCCGATTACGGTGTATACTTTACCTTTATTCTCATCTGCTTTCTCAAAGTTGACATACGTACTTGCATCGCTGAGCGTCGCCATGACGGCTCCGATGGCTACTGCAATTGCAATCAACATTAAAATGTATGACTTTTTCATGAGTCCTCAAATTTTTTTATCAATATTTTTTATTCATCTCTTCTAATTTTCTTAATCTTCTGTCTATTACGGTCAGGTAAGCAATCAGTCCAAACAAAACGATAAGACAAACAGCTACTACGACGTAGATCTTGCCTTCGGCACGGAAGGCATCTGCCATTTCGGGTTCTATCGATTGTGCCGGGAGGCTGATTGTGGTGAAAAATATGTTTATAAAGAATAAAAACCGGGGTTTCATTTTTTTAATTTTATGGTTTTTCGTCCGAATTGATCTTCGTTGAGGTCTTTAAGTGCATTTATTTTTTCTTCCAATTTATACAAGCGCACTTTGAGGGTAAGAATCCAGACGCCAATCAGTGACCAACCGATGACTGCCGGATAAAAGACCATCCGCATCCGATTATCGAGGTCATAGGAGCTAAAGGCAGGATTGCCTCCGTTGCCCGGATGTAGACTGTCGGTTAACCTTGGGAGAATTTGAATGAACAAAAGCATCAAAACAAAAGCAAAAACATTGTACACTGCCGAGATCCTAGCTCTTTTCTCTTCATCAACCACAGCTCCTCTTAAAACAAAATAAGCCAGATATGCCAAAAGGGCAATTGCAGCGCCATTGAGTTTAGGGTCATTTACCCAATAAGCTCCCCAGGTGTGTCGTGCCCACAGCATGCCGGTAAGTATTCCGAGTACAGAAACCAGAATACCCACCTGTGCGGCCGACATGGCGATGATATCATCATTTATTTTCAAGGATGACAGGTATCGGATACTATATATCAGACTCACCGTAAGCATCACGAGCATGGTCATCCACATAGTAACGTGAAAGTAGAGATTCCTGATGGATTCATTGAGAATAGGAAGCCTTGGTACATCTCCTAAAAAACCCATTATGATTGTATAGGCAACAAAAAGTACTCCCAATATTTTCCACCAGTCACTCCTGAGATTCATGTTTTTTCTGCAAATATATTGATCTTTTAAGGCCTCTTTTAAAGCAAATAACACGCCAACACCACGTATTGATTGCTTACCGAAGTTTTAAATCCACATGAGTATGAGCCATGTTCAGAAAAAACTTAGTACTCTGTTTTGAACCGGAGATAGTGATTGAATATTAGCTTTGTCGGCCAATTAATCAAGGCCTAGCGATCGCTACACTTTATGTCTGAATCTACCAAATACATCTTCGTAACCGGAGGAGTCACATCATCATTAGGTAAAGGTATCATATCTGCTTCACTCGCCAGTCTTCTTCAATCCAGAGGATATTCGGTCACGATTCAAAAACTCGATCCATATATCAATGTAGATCCGGGAACCCTCAATCCTTATGAACACGGAGAATGCTTTGTCACCGAAGACGGTGCTGAAACAGATCTCGACCTCGGGCACTACGAACGTTTTCTAAACAGACCGACCTCTAAAGCCAATAATGTAACAACAGGGCGGATTTATCTGAATGTAATTGAAAAAGAACGAAGGGGTGAATTTTTGGGAAAAACGGTACAGGTCATTCCACACATTACAGATGAGATCAAGAACCACATAAAAATACTTGGCCAATCAGGGGAATACGAAATTGTCATTACAGAGATCGGTGGCACTGTAGGCGATATAGAAGCTCTGCCCTACATTGAGGCTGTGAGGCAACTCAAGTGGGAACTCGGCGAAAGTGCCCTGGTCATTCATCTCACATTGATTCCCTACCTCTCAGCTACAGGAGAGCTTAAAACCAAGCCAACTCAGCATTCAGTAAAAATGCTCCAGGAAAGCGGAGTCCAACCCGACATATTAGTCTGTCGCACCGAGTACCCGCTGGGCGATGACTTGCGAAAAAAATTAGCTCTCTTCTGCAATGTCAAGAAAGATGCTGTCATAGAATCCATCAATGCCGAAACGATTTATGCCGTACCAATACTCATGCGCAATGAGAAGCTTGATGAGGCCGTGCTCAAACGTTTAAAACTTCCTTCCAATCAGGATCCCGACCTAGCTCAGTGGAAAGAATTTTTGTATCGCCTGAAATTTCCAAAGACAGAAGTGCAAATCGGCCTGATTGGTAAATACGTGGAGTTAAAAGATTCTTATAAATCAATTGCTGAGAGCTTTATCCATGCTGGCGCTCATACGGAAGTGAGTGTAAATATTCGCTGGATTCATTCTGAGACGCTGCAACCCGACACCCTGGAGGAATCTCTAGGCGGCTTACATGGGATTTTAGTTGCACCCGGTTTCGGCGAGAGGGGATTCCATGGAAAACTTCATGCAGTGCAATATGCCCGCACCCGAAAAATACCATTTCTTGGGATTTGTCTCGGAATGCAGATTGCAGTTATTGAATTTGCCCGAAATGTTACTGGTCTGGAAAATGCGAGCTCAACCGAATTTCACCCGGATAATCCTTACCCGGTCATTGATTTGATGGAAGACCAGAAAAAAATCACCGATAAAGGCGGAACCATGCGCCTTGGGGCATGGAAGTGCCGGTTGAAGCCGGATTCTCTGGCCCATACAATATATAAAAGGACAGAAATCTCCGAGCGACATCGCCATCGGTACGAACTTAACAACGCATACAGAAAGCCGCTTGAAGATTCGGGCCTGATTCTATCAGGGATTAATCCTGATAAAGATTTAGTGGAAATCATTGAAATAAAAGACCACCCATTTTTCATCGGGGTGCAATTCCACCCGGAATACAAAAGCACTGTATACAACCCACACCCTCTCTTTGTACATTTTGTGAAAGCAGCTGACCAGCTAGCCCGTTTAAACGAATAAAAGGAAATCGAATATAAAAAAAATGAATAAATTAGATAACAACACCATAATCGGCCTTATTCTCATTGGGATCATCATGATGTGGATCGGTTTCAACAGCACTACTCCCGAAACTGCGGGCGAACCCGTGGTTTCCACAACTGAATCCACTGAAGCCGAGGATGATCCAAGGCTTTCCGAAGCAGAAGAAATCACTGTCACTCCGGAGGGTGCAGTACTTGCACAGTCGGCTTCAGAGGAGTTCTATGAGTTGGAAAATTCTGTAATGATCATTTCAATATCCAACAAAGGAGCCGCCATACAACGCGCCGAACTGAAAAAATTCAAAACCTGGCAGCAGAAACCCGTTCGTCTGATCGACGATAATTTCAACTGGAACATCCTCTTTGGCAAAGTGGTGGCTACATCCACGGGGAGACTCCTCTTCACCGTAAAAGATAAGTCCGATAAACATATTACGTTTACATCTTCGATTCAAAACAAACCAATTAATATCACCTACACTCTCGAGCCCGAAAGCTATCAGGTAGGAATCACCGTCGAATCATCGTTGCTTTCCTCTGGAGGATTTGTAGATATGAAAATAAAAGCCTTTCGCCTGGAGAAAAATCGCGACTTTGAAAGCAACCGCACTTCCGTGTATTATCATCTCGCCAATGGCAAACTCAAAAACCTCAGCGAATCCCGATCCGATTCAAAAAGCGCAGAAAACCTGGATTGGATTGCATTTCGACATCAGTTTTTTTCATTGATACTGAGCAGCGATAAAGATTACAACAACGCTCAAATGACGGTCGAGCCATTGCAAGAAGAAGATTACACCAAGTTGATGGCAATGCGTGCTGAGCTTCCGGCTACTTCTACCCCTGTTTTTTTAAACCTGTACATAGGACCCAATAAATTCAACATCCTCAAATCATACCAAAAAGACTACGAAAAGCTCATACCTCTGGGGTGGGCAATTTTTGGCTGGATCAACCGAGGCGTGGTCATCCCCATCTTCAATTGGCTGGAATCCTACAATCTTAATTATGGGATCATCATTCTGATCATGGCAGTTTTGATCAAAATCGTAATATTTCCATTTACCTATGGATCTTACAGAAGTATGGCCAAAATGCGGATATTAAAACCAGAAATGGATGAAATCAACGAGAAATATAAAGACGAAAAAGATCAACTGAAAAAGCAACAAGCCCTTATGGAATTGTATCGCAAAAGTGGTGTGAATCCACTTGGCGGATGCATTCCGTTGCTTTTTCAGATGCCTATTCTCTTTGCTGTATTTCAGTTTTTTCCAGCATCATTTGAATTAAGAGGCCAGTCATTTCTCTGGGCCGAAGATTTATCTACATACGACTCGATATTGGAGTTGCCATTCCGGATTCCGGGATATGGATCCCACGTAAGCCTTTTTACTTTACTGATGACGATATCGACCATCATTTACACCTGGATGAACCAGCAGCTTACCCCTCAAAACAATCAACTTCCTCAGCTCAAGTACATGCTGTATCTGATGCCACTGATTTTTTTGGGAGTATTTAATAATTATGCTGCCGGCCTGACCTATTACTATTTCATATCAAATATTATTACCTTTGGACAGCAATATGCCATCAAAGCCTTTATCGATGAAGATAAGCTGCACGCCAAAATCAAAGAAAATCAGGCACGTGAAACCAAACCCTCCAGGTTTATGAAAACCTTTGAACAGGTGGCTAAAGAGCAGCAAGTGAAAGGCAACAGAACTATGCGTCGAAAAAAAATATAACCGTGAAGACTGTTTTCAAAATTCTGCTAACAAGCGTTGTATTGGTGTTTTCAGCCTGTAAGGCCAAAACAAATACCACCGCTCGTATCCTTCGAAGTGATAAACCCTTTTCCATCTCGCTGGAGAGGACACCTTGCTTTGGAACTTGTCCGGTGTACAAAGTTGAAATTCACTCCGATGGCAGAATTGAATACAATGGTAAGGAGTTTTCCAATCCTAAAGGAGACTATGAGACGTTTATTCCCCTTGACGAAGTAGAGCTCATCCGCAGAGCAATTGTAGAATCCCGATTTCTAAACTTGGAGGATATATATGACAACGTGTATATAAGTGACCTTCCTTCCGCCATTACTACGCTTACCGTAAACGGAAAACAGATCAAAACCGTCAAAAACCGGTATAACCCACCCCCTCAACTTGTCAAACTCGAAGTGTTTATTGACAGTTTGTGGAGAAAAGAGCTTGAAGCAAAAGAGTGATTATCAAGACATTTTATTGTGCTTATCCGAGCAATCTATTAAGGTATCTCAGCACGGACACTACCTTTGCATCTTCTTTTAATTACGTAAATAACAGCACGGCAACGCTTTATCTTCCCAATGAGCGATCAACTCACACATGAGTGCGGTATAGCCCTTCTCAGGCTACTGAAACCTCTGGATTACTACCGCGAAAAATACAAAACCGTCTTTTATGGTCTGAATAAGATGTATCTGCT
>CALFUW010000056.1 GCA_937929815.1 uncultured Flavobacteriales bacterium
GCTTCGGGGCACGCCAAACGGCTCGATGACATTGGGGTTATTCCCGAGTCCCTGATGAGGATTTTGCTGTGCGAGGCAGCCGTATCCAAAGAGTCCAATCAAGATGGGTACAGCTTTTTTAAGATTATAAAAATTTTTCATGTGGTTGTGTTTTAAAATATGTTAGGCTTATCTGTTTTGTATTCCGAAGAGTTGTTTCATCAGAAGTTCAACTTTCCAATCGGGTATTCGACCGCCACCACTCGATACGGCTCCCCCGGTGATGGTCACAGTTGAGAAATCCTGAAGTCCACTGTCCATAGCTATGACCGCTGCTGTTCCGTTGTTAATGCCGGCTGTAAAGATTCCGTTCAGATTGATGGTGCCCATATTTGCCGGTATGACTCTCCACTGAGGCTGACGATTTGCGATGGGTATATTGTCCTGGTCATACATATTGACCATAAACTGAAATTGACCGCCTGCCGGCACTTGAACTTGCGGGGGAATTACTTCGATCCGTGCCACACGGCGACCACTTCCCGCCTGATCGGCTGGCTTTTGATAAATAAACCGAAACACCTGGCTTGGGAGGCGGGTTATTCCACGTGATGTAATCACCTTGCCTGTGATCTGCCATGCATACACCTGTCCGTCAATGAGTTGCTCAGCAAAGGGCGGATATTGAAAGCTATTGCCAGTGATATCTTCCTGTTTGAAAACATGGATGTTTCGCACGACCTCTTCGGCTGTCTGACCCGGCAAAACCTTGTATAGATAGAAGTCATATTTTTCATTTTGACCAAACCACTGAAATAAAGGGAACTCTGTAAGCACAATTGCCGGATTCATCCAAAACTCGTTTCCCGGTGTTATCAGTTCAGGATTGAAAAATGGATTCGTCACTACAGAAGTTCCCCGGTCTTCCGCCAGTATATTTCCATTTTTGTCTTTGACCACGAGTTCGACCTCATAATTATCAGGGGGAAATTGTCCCAGCTTGCGAACCTCATCCGCAAAAGCATATCCACCACTTCCCTGATTTCCGTAAATGGTGATTTTATCAAATTCCCGGTTGTTGATTCTCAATTGTTGATTAGCCGAAAGATTTTTCTTTATAGACAGGGAGGCAACCCGTCCGTATTTTTGGGTAGAAAGTGAAACCTCGATATCCAGCTCTCTCGATACATTATCATTGAGCAGATTTACAAAATACAGCATCGGAAGGGAGCGAATATTGGTCACGTCAAAATCCGCTGCTCCATATGTTTCATACGGTACGATCTCAAGAATGGCCCTGAAATTGCCTGCGACCGAAAAAACTTCAAATCCATTTACCCTGGTTATCACCTCCTGGCCTGTCACTACATTTACGGTTCTGAAACCGGGCACCGCTGAAGGCAATACTGTAATGACCGCTGCAGCCATGGTAGGTGTCTGTACATTGATGGGATTTTGAACCAATATACCATCTCCGAAATCGGCTGTGGTCTGTCCGTTTTTAAAATTGGTGTTTATTCCACGTATTAAAACGGTTGTCGTGGAACCCGCAGTAGCAGCTCCTGGAGACAGATCTACGAGTGTTTGACCTGATAAGGCAAACCCGACAAAAAGTAGGATTAAAAAATTTAAAAGTTTCATAGGTTGTGGGTTGTTATTTACGTTTTATAAAGTGGAATAAATGTTTTATAAAATTGCTATGCGCGAATAACAATTTTTTGAAATCATTTGATTTCTCCTGTCAAAATACTTAAATAACCTCTAAAACTATCTGGCCTGATTAGAATTTAATTTCTAAACATTCAAATATTTTGTCGACACAATCAGAATTTAAACAATTAAGTTTAAAAAAAATTTAAACTTAATAGATCTCCCGATCAATTTTATGGTCTGAAAATTGATATTGCAGGGTCAACAAAATAGTTTTGACGACCCATTTAGTTGACAATTCTTACATATTTATAGATGATCAATGGTATATAAAACGGGTTTGTATCAAAGCGGAGATTTATAAAAATAGGAACCAAATGCTGATCTTCCAATATCGGAAAACCTGAAATTGCAATAGTGTTACCTTTGTCGAGCCATTTGATATACTAATGCCATCCAAAAAGGCCTCTAAATCCAAAAATAAAGATTCAAAATTTGAATTCAGCACCCGAAAATTATTGAGCAATCCGGTGTACAGATTGGTAATCGGATTCTTAATTCTATTCTTTGCTCTTTTTATTACCGGCTCGCTGATCTCCTATTTTATTTACTGGAAGAGCGATATGAGCTCATTTGATCAAAGTTTTTGGCAGCTAATCATAAATAAAGAATTTCAGGTTCATAATTTGTGGGGGAAGGTTGGAGCGGCACTCTCCCACTCAATGATTTACAGATCTGCCGGAGTAGCAGCTTTCGCTTGGGTTTATCTCCTATTTCACATTGGATCTCGGCTGGCACTTAATAGTACATTCAAGGGCTTTTATCAGATTCTTATCAACTTTCTTTTTACAATCGTATGGGTGCCGTGCTTTTTAGGATTGATTTTGCCGGATTCACTTGCTCTGCTCTCCGGAGCTAACGGGTACTTTTTAAGTGAATGGTTGGTTAACATCACCGGATCTGTCGGCGCATATACCGTCATGTTTTTTACATTACTCATATTTATTGCATCAAAAAGGCGCTGGACTCCGGAGAAGATCTCCGGTTGGTTGAGCCGACTGAAACGAAAAAAGAGGTCAGCAATGGATAAATCCTTTCAGACGGACTCTGTACTTGAAAGCTTTGATTACTCTTCAGAAGTATCTCAATTCAAAAATCTTCGGAAGGAGGAAGTGGCTGGTGAAGGCACCCTTGAGATCGAGCATCCAGTCAATGAATCAGCTGATGAACAAGAAGATTTCACTGTTGAAATACCATCAGATGAGTCAGCACAATCTACTGATACCAATCGAGAAAAAGTAATTTCAGAAATTGAAATTAAAAAAGATCTTCCAATAGATGAGACAGTTGCAAATCGCCTTCTCAGAGAATACGGTGAATACGACCCTAAACTTGAACTGGCATCATTTAAAAGCCCAACACTAGACCTACTTGTGGACTACGGCAATCGGCAGATAAATGTAGAGCGAGCCGAACTGGAAACTAATAAAGACAAAATCGTAGAGACCCTCCAGCAATACAGCATCGAAATCTCAAAAATAAAGGCCACGGTAGGTCCTACAGTAACTCTTTATGAAATCATTCCCGCACCGGGCATCCGAATATCAAAAATCAAAAATCTTGAAGATGATATAGCCCTTAGTCTTGCCGCTATGGGTATTCGAATCATTGCACCTATTCCTGGTAAAGGTACCATTGGCATCGAAGTACCTAATGCCAATCCGCAAATTGTACCCATGCGCACACTTTTGGCAAGCGAAAAGTTTCAGAACACCGAGATGGAACTGCCTCTGGTACTTGGCAAGACCATAAGCAATGAAACCTTTGTAGCTGACCTTACAAAAATGCCCCATCTCCTGATGGCCGGAGCTACGGGACAGGGAAAGTCTGTGGGCATTAATACCATCATCACTTCAATACTCTACAAAAAACATCCTTCACAGATAAAATTTGTCCTTGTAGATCCCAAAAAAGTAGAACTAAACCTCTACAATAAAATAGAGCGGCACTATCTGGCAAAACTCCCAAACAGCGAAGAAAGCATCATCACGGATACCAAAAAGGTGGTATATACCCTCAACTCTTTGACCATTGAAATGGACAATCGATATGAACTGCTTAAGGCTGCCAACGTTCGAAATTTGAAAGAGTACAACGCCAAATTCATCCAACGAAAACTCAATCCGGAAGACGGTCATCGCTACCTGCCTTACATTGTACTGGTTATTGACGAATTTGCAGACCTTATCATGACGGCCGGAAAAGAAATTGAAACCCCCATAGCGCGCCTAGCTCAGTTAGCGCGTGCGATTGGTATCCATCTCATTATTGCAACTCAAAGGCCATCTGTCAATGTAATCACAGGAGTGATCAAAGCCAACTTTCCTGCCCGCATTGCCTTCAGGGTGTCAAGCAAAATTGATAGCCGCACCATTCTGGATGCCGGTGGAGCTGAGCAATTAATAGGTCGTGGTGATATGCTGCTCTCAACCGGAAATGATCTCATCCGACTCCAATGTGCATTTATAGACACTCCCGAAGTAGAAAATGTAGTCGAATTTATTGGAAGCCAGAGAGGTTATCCCTCAGCATATTTTCTGCCGGAGTATGTCGGCGATGACGATGAACCCGGTATTTTAGATGTGGATCTCAGCAAGCGCGACAGCAAATTTGACGATGCAGCGCGACTTATAGTTGCTACCCAACAGGGAAGTGCCAGCCTGATTCAGCGTAAACTGGGGCTGGGATTCGCGCGTGCAGGTCGGATTATCGACCAACTGGAGGCAGCCGGTATCATTGGCCCTTTTGAAGGCAGTAAGGCCCGGCAAGTGCTGGTAAATGATGAAGTAGAATTGGAACAGATTTTGAAAAATTTAAGAGAAAAATACGCCAAATAATGTCACGATTTCTGTTAGCGCTATTGATAGTCAGCGCTTTTTACCCAAACCTTAATGCACAAACCACACACAAAGAGGCTAAAGAGCTGCTTAATAAAGCTGCTGATAAACTTCAAAACGGAAAATCATATACAATCGATTTTGAATATGTATTTGAAAATACCAAAGTCAATCCTCCCGTTCGCCAGACCGAAAGAGGACAAATTCAGCTCAAGGGCAATAGATATCAGCTTTCATTTTTGGGTATGGAGCAGATATTCGATGGCAAAAAATTGTACAACATTCTTGTAGATGACAAAGAAATTCAGGTGGTTCAACCTGATGAAAACGATGTAATTAGCCCATCGGGAATCCTCAATCAATATAGGGAGGGGCATACCTACTTTCTGGGTGGTAGGATGAAAATTAACAACATATCCCATGAAGTAGTCGTCATCAAACCTCGCGCAAGCGCTGATGTTGATTACATTGAAGTGACCATCAACCCAAAAAATCATCAAATTCACAGCCTTATGCAGCGCAGTCGGGACGGGTCGTCTACTACTTTCAAAATTCTCAAAACAACCGAGAACGCTGTCTCCCCGGAAATCAGCTTTAATAAAGAAAACTACAAAGGATTTAAAATTATTCAATAAACATCCTTGAAAATTATTGACCGATATATTCTCAAACTTTTTTTGAGACCATTTGCCATCGTTTTTGTGGTGATGGTGCTTTTCTTGCTAATGCAGTGGGTTTGGAAATACATCGATGACCTGGTCGGAAAGGGTGTTGAATGGTACTATATCGCCGAATTGCTGGTATATTTTGCTGCTCAAATGGTGCCTCAGGCTATTCCACTGAGCGTGCTGTTAGCATCGCTTATGGTATTTGGAGACATGGGCGAACACATGGAGCTGGCTGCCATGAAGTCGGCAGGAGTGTCACTCTTTCGCATGATGAGGCCCCTGTTGGTCACTGTACTGATCATTGGCGGCATATCCTTTCTGTTTAACAATTATGTCATTCCTCTGACCAATCTGAAGGGAGAAACCCTGCTTCGCAACATCGCGAGTAAAAAACCCGCATTGAATATAAAGCCCGGTGTGTTCTATTCCGGAATTGAG
>CALFUW010000057.1 GCA_937929815.1 uncultured Flavobacteriales bacterium
CCGCCCATGATGAGGTGTTGCCATGCCGGGACACTCAGAAAACCTTGTAGCTCAGGTGTAGATGCATATGTACTGAATGCATTAAAAATAAATCCCATTGCCAATGCACCCAGAACGCCTGACAGCATTATTTTCCAGCTACCAACTCCTGTGGCAAGCAATATGGCTGCTCCAATAAGTATAGCAAGAGTAGAAGTTTCTCCTACAGAACCAGGGATGAATCCCAGAAACATATCCATGATGGAAAGTTGTGTAGTTCCGGTTGTGGCCAAGTCTCCCAGAGCGGTAGCACCCGAATACCCATCAATGGCCTGGCCTTTCATCATTCCGCCGATCCAAACCTTATCTCCGGACATGTATGAAGGATAGGCAAAAAAGGCAAATACCCTTGCTGTCAGTGCTGGATTTAATATATTCATACCAGTACCGCCAAATACTTCCTTACCTATCACTACTGCAAATACTACAGAAAGTGCCAACATCCAGAGAGGTAGATCTATTGGCATAATCAGTGGTATGAGCATACCGGTTACAAGATATCCTTCGTTGATTTGGTGCCCTTTTGAGATGGCCATTCCAAATTCAATCCCCAATCCTACTGCATAAGAGACGATGATCATTGGGATAATCTTTGATGCTCCATAGAGAAACATGTCCCAAAACGTAACTGCCTCAAGCATTCCTACAGCTTTGAAGTGCTGATAACCCGCATTGTACATGCCAAACAATAGTGCGGGCACCAAGGCTATGATCACTGTGAACATAGTTCTTTTCAGATCTATGCCATCTCTGATATGTGCACCTTTAGTGGGTGTTGTATGCCCGGGGACAAACAGAAACGTGTAAAAGGCATCATAAGCCGGCCAGTACTTGTTCCACTTACCTCCCTTTTCAAACTGAGGTTTGAAGGAGTCCATTAAATTTTGAATTGCTTTCATTCTGGTAATTGATTATTTCATTCTACATTAAATTATCCAACTTCTGTCTTGAGCAGCTCCAAACCCTGATAAATTGTTTGTTGAACTGCAATTTTTGAAGTACATACGACTTCACAAAGGGCAAAATCTTCTTCCACCACTTCATATAGCCCTAATTGCTCCATCTTTTCTATATCATTAACCATTATGGCCTTTAAAAGTTGAACAGGATATATATCAAATGGAAACACCTTTTCATATTCACCGGTAACCACGAAAGCTCGCTCTTCTCCGTTCATTTTGGTGTTGTATGGAAGGGGCTTTCCGTTTTGAAACCAGTTGAGAAGGGCACGATGAATAGTAAACTTGCCTATTCCAGGAAGAAGCCATCCCAAAAATTCAGGCTCATGATTTTCTTCCAATACAGAAATAGTGTAATCGTAATATCCCAAAAACCCATCTTCTCCAACTGCCGTTCCTGTAAGTATATTACCAGAGATCACTCTTGAGTGACTGCTGTTCAGAAGATTTGTTAATCCTTTTAATGAGGCTCCGGAGGTTATGTGATAATATCCTGGCTCGGATACTATAGGGCCTGAGATGGCTACAAGTTTTCGTGCATTGTAAAATCCGGTTTCAAATAGTTCACCGATCATGACCAAATCCTGAGGATAGAGATACCAAACGCGTTCACCGCGGTTAATGGGATCTATGTAATGGATATGTACTCCTACATTACCGGCTGGATGGGGCCCTGACACTGTATGGGTTTCAAAGTTGTCAACAATAAGCCCGGAAAAAACATCAGGATTAGGATTTTGTGCCGAAAAGGTCAGATGTACTTTTCCATTGGTAAGCTTTTTAACGGCGGCAAGACCTGCCTTCAAATATTTCTGCTTTTCCTTGATCACAAACAATGGATCAGCAGAAATCGGTGCGGTATCGACACAAGATATGAAAATAGATTTTGGCGTCTCGTCCGGATTGGCAATACATCCATAGGGTCTCTGGCGAACAAGAGTCCACAGCCCGGATGCAATTAGTTTTTCAATGATTTCTTCTCTACTAAGAGAGTCTGGATTTGCTTTTCCAAAATCGATATATTCGGTGGTTTTATCAGCTAAAATTTTTACTGCCACCAATTTGCGCTTTTCTCCTCTTACAATTTCCACGACTTCGCCACTAACCGGACTGGGTATCGTGATTCTGTGGTCGTCTTTGCTATACAGGATGGCCTGTCCCGCTTTGACCACATCGCCTTCTCTAACAGACAGCTTTGGGTGAAAAAACTTAAAGTCATCGGGTTTCACCGCATATACTTCGCTTTTGAGCTCCCCAACGACTTGGGTTTTAGGTTGGCCTGTAATTTTTATATCAGCACCTTTCTTAATTCTGATATTCATCCAGTATGAAGGTTTATTAGGGTACAAAATTATGGAGTCTGATAAGATTAATTGTTAGATTTCAGATATTTTGACAGAAGGGAGATGCGGTTTTAAAAAATTCTTTGTAACTCAAAAAAAAAACCGGCTTTATATCGCCGGTTTGTTCTTTTAAGCAGGTTTCTTACCGGCGCAACAACGCGATGACTGTTCTTTTTCCGAAGAACTGCACCCCTTTTTTTCGGATTTCTCTACTTTACTGGTCTCTTTTTCTTTTCCAGCTTTTTTTTCGGGCTCGGTAGCCATCGTCATCAGGGGGATAGCAATAATTCCGAGTAACAGACTGATTTTTCTCATTTTTGTGCTTTAAATATGTTTTGCTAAGCAAAATTACTCAAAGTGAACAAGTACTTCCAGAATTTTTTCAGCCCTGAGGATCTGAATAGGTGCTGTATCACCGACATCGTATCTCGACAATGCTTCCATATAATCCCGAATGTTTTTTATGAGTTGGTCATCAATCCGTATGATGTAATCACCTTTAATAATGCCGGCCTTGTCAGCAGGTTTTCCCTTGCTGACACCCTCCACTTCGAGTCCTTTGTTGTCGGTGTTGTATCCGGGGATAATTCCAAGGGTTACACTCAGGCGCACAGGCCTGCCTTCTTGTTCGTCGTCGGTTGGAGTAAAAACAGGAGGGCTGCTGAGATTTCCCAATTCTCGGATTAGTGTCGCATTCAGGGAGATTACATCCCGAATCCCCTCAAAATTGATGTAACCTGGCAAATCCGTCGGTTTGTGATAATCAGTATGCAGACCCGTAAAAAAGTGAAGTACAGGGATGTTTTGATTGTAAAAAGAGGTGTGGTCAGAAGGTCCTCTTCCACCCCTCGATAGTTGGTATTTCAGATTGTAGCACTGATATTTTCTCAACATTTTTTCCCATTCCGGACTTGTGCCGGTACCATTGATCCGAAGTTTGCGATCATCAGCCAGACGACCGATCATATCGTGGTTAAACATGGTTACAATATTTTCGACGGGATAAGTAGGATGGGTAATCCAATGCTTGGATCCCAGAAGACCTTGTTCTTCGGCACCAAAAAAGAGGAACAGGTAGTTAAAGGTATTATTCCCTTGATCAAGTAGATGCCGCGCAAGCATTAATACCCCGGCTACGCCTGAGGCATTGTCGTCGGCCCCGGGATGAAGCTGAGGTTTGCCCTTGTAGATTGAGTTTTTGTCGCCCGTGCCAAGATGGTCATAATGTGCTCCTATTGCAATCGTGTAAGGAGATCCTACGTCCCAAAAAGCTATAATGTTATTGGTGGTAACCTGATTTTCGGAGAGTTTTGTTTCTGTCCGGATGCGCTTAGCTCTCTGAATGCTTTCAGATACATTCGGATCTGCATACCAAACAGGAATTCCGGCTGGTTCAAGCACTTCAAAATAACGATCTGGTATAGGCAGCCCTCGTGTCTGGGAGGAGGTTAAAATTAAAGCTCTCGCGTTGTTTTCACTGAGGTATTCGATAAATGAACTAAGTTTAAAATTTTTGAAATCAATCCCTTGAGAATCATACAGATTTTTGATCTCGCTCAGATTGACCAAGGCTATCTTTCTTCTAACCGAAGAGGGATTTGAAAGGATAGGTTCTTTGTCTTGGAGGATAAACAAGGGGCTGATCACCCTGCCTCGTGCTTTTCCATTTGAACTGTATCGGGTTGGGTACACATGCTCATCGGGGTAATATGTTTTTCCTCGCACTCTGATCTGAGTGTTTTCGGATATGTGGGCCTGTAGTTTAATGTCAAATTTCTGAGTGTATGTTCCGCTGTCGCCCATAGGAATCAACCCCATTTCTCTTAAATTCTCAACGATAAACCATGTAGCCAGAGAATCACCTTCTGTGCCTGGGTAGCGCCCTTTGAAACGTTCGGATGCCAGTTCATTTACAATGTATTGAATGGACTCAAGAGGTATTTGCTGTGGATCTACACAATCTTGTGCCGAAGCACTAAGGAGTAAAAACTGAATTAGAAACAGATATGTTATTTTCTTCATTAAGTGAAATTTTCACGAATATAATATGATGCAGTCAAAGTCATCCAAGGTGTATCTTTTTGTACTTCATTTCGAGGGATTATCAGACAAGTGGTGGGTCTTTAAACAGATGGGGCAGTTTTCATGGAAGAGAAAATTAATTCAGAAATTCGGGTTTTTCAAAATGATGGGAACAGGATCCGGCAATGGCTTTGGAATAATTCCTGATTTCGGAACATACATTTGGATTGTTACCACTGATAATTTGAACGCATTTCTGACGGAAGAGCCCATACCACGATTTTTAATCAGACTCAGGCAAATGAGGATTTTTGAGATGTTTCCGACCAAGGCACATGGACTGTGGAATAAAAAGAGGCCTTTTGAAGATATAGACAATCAGGAAAATGGCGAAGATTTTCCTCTTATTTCGGTCATCACAAGGGGCAGCATAAAGCGCTCGATGTGGTGGAAATTTTGGAAATATGTGCCGGTAGTATCCCGTCAGATTCCTTCTCAATCGCTGTTTTCCATCGGGATGGGAGAGCTCCCTCTGGTCGAACAGGCGACGTTCAGCATATGGAAAGATGAAAACGAAATGAAGACCTGGGCATACCAAAATGCTTCTCACAGACAAGTGATTGACCTGACAAGAAGACTCGGATGGTATGATGAAGAGATGTTTGCCCGATTCAGGTGCAGGGAAATTTATCTTTGATTGTCAACCCAACGGTCAAACCACATTTGAAACATTAACAAAAACCAAATACGTTGATGATCGATGTTACTATCACCTTGTAAAAAGGATTGAATAGCTCTTTTCACCACCTTCGGATTGAAGATATTCTGGCGTTTTATTTTCGTATCATCAAATGATTCTTCAAGTAGCCATTTCAATTCTTTCCTTAGCCATCTGTGTATGGGTATCCCAAAGCCCATTTTTGGTCTTTCCATCAGTTCTTTTGGTACATATTTGTGAACGATTTTCTTCAAAACAGCCTTTTGAATATTCCCGTTTTTTATTTTCAAATTATCAGGCAATGAGAAGGCAAACTCTACCAATCTGTAGTCTAAAAGCGGCTCTCTTCCTTCAAGACTTGCTGACATTGTTGCACGATCTACCTTTGTCAAAATATCTTCTGGTAAATACGTGTAAAAATCCGTTAAAAGTACTTCTGAAAGTACCGATCCTTTTGGGAAGTCGGGTAAAAAAACAGAAGAAATTGTGTCATAATTCGATGCTAATGAGAGAAGGCCTTGTGTCTGTTTCGGGGAGAATACACTTAGTTGATTGAGGAATAGTCTGGATGGCTTTTTATAGGTCAGATATGCAAAGAGTTTTGACGCGTAATCGTACTTACACACATTTGACTGGTGAGGGATCAATCTGGATAAGCCTGCTCCTGCTGATTTCAGAAAATTCGGTATGGAAAGCACTTTTTGGATTTGCCGGATAGCTTTCAGATGACGTTGATAACCGGCAAAAAGCTCGTCACCTCCATCTGCTGAAAGGCTTACAGTGACGTGTTTCCTGGCGAGCATACTGACCAGCATCGTGGGGATTGACGACGAATCGCCAAATGGCTCATCGTAGAAATACGACAGTTTTGGAACGAGCTCCAGGGCATCCTGACTTTTGCAATAAAGAGTGGTATGCTCGGTACCAATGTGTTGAGCAACCCGCTCAGCATAACCAGCTTCGTTGTAGTCGCCGTCTTCAAATCCTATGGTAAATGTCCGAAGTCTGGCCGAGGATTCTGATTGAAGCAGGGCACAGACCGCCGTACTGTCATAGCCTCCGCTCAGAAAGATTCCTACCGGCACATCAGAGACCATACGCAGGTGAAATGAATCCTTGAGCAGGGTTTCTAATGATGTAGTAAGCTCATGCTCATCGGATGTGGAAGGTGTTGTGTTTTTTATTGTCCAATATGATTTTGTTTTATAATTTTTTTCAGAGATATCATATTCCAGATAATGCGCCGGAAAAAGTTTTTTTATCCCTTTGAAAATAGTGTCTGGTGCGGGGATATATCCATATGAAAAATATTTAAAAACCGAAGAGTAATCAATCTCTTGTTTTTCCTTATCCAATGGCAATAATGATTTCAGCTCTGACGCAAACATAATTCCTCGGCCGGACGATATTTTGTAATAGAGAGGTTTGACGCCCACCCGATCGCGAATAAGGAACAACTTTTTTTTATTTAGATCTAATAGCGATATGGCAAACATTCCATTTAATTTATCCAGAAACGAAATTCCATATTTTTTATACAGATACAGGATGACTTCTGTATCGCTTTCAGATCTGAATTTTATTCCATCTGATTGAAGTTCCTTTCGAAGATATCTGTAATTGTAAATTTCGCCATTAAAGACTAAAAATAAATCCTTTTCGGGTGTGCACATGGGCTGATGGCCTGCACTTGACAAGTCAATTACAGATAATCTTTTAAAAGCTAAAAATGCTGAGAATGTATCGGAAACGACGTGTTCAATTCCTTCGTCGTCAGGCCCTCTGTGATGCAATAAATCTATTGAATTTTTAATGGATTCTTTTGTCGTAATTCCCGTAAAATCAATAATCCCTGCAAAACCACACATCTATGTACATTTGTAGGCGTCAAATGTATGACTAAGCACACGCAATGACGGTAAAGTTTTTTCATAAGGAAGAAGGTACATATTTTAAGAAGGTTAATGACCGGGTGCTTTTGTCAGACCATAAAACAATAGAAATTCACAACAGTATTCCCCGTTTTGTGATTTCCGAGTCGTATGCTTCTGCCTTTGGAGAGCAGTGGAAACGATTCAGGAAACTCCAGCTTGACAGCTACACGAATACTGATTTTTCCAGAAAACGTCTGGAGCAATCCGTATGCGGCTCCCTTGAAACAGTGTTTTCCAATAAGATCGTGCTCGAAGCAGGATGCGGAGCCGGACGCTTCACCGAGATCATCTCGCCCTACTGTAAGGAGCTTTACACCTTCGACCTGAGTTCAGCCGTTGATGCCAATTACGATAACAACAAGGCTGATCACATCCAGTTTTTTCAGGCAGATTTACTGGATATACCCTTTGAAGACAACGTGTTTGACGTAGTGGTATGCCTGGGTGTATTGCAGCATACACCGGATACAAAACGAGCCCTTGAAGAGCTCTGGAGGGTTGTGAAGCCTGGCGGGCTGCTCATCGCCGATCACTACCATTTTCGTTGGGCATATTATACAACTGCAGTTCCTTATTACCGCTTTTTCCTAAAGAGATTGGACCCTAAAATTTCGATGGACATTGTCCGAAAATTGGTCGAAGTTTTTTTTCCGCTGCACTGGAGATTTAGACATTCATCGGTAGGAAAATGGATATTGGGACACTTGTCGCCCTTGCTTACCAATATTGATTCTTTTGAGGAAAAGGGGTATGATTTTAATAAAGACACTTCTTTTCTCGAAACTTATGATGCACTGACAGATTACTACAAAAGATTGATCACAAAAAAAGAATTAATTCAGATCCTAACAAATCTAAATGACCTGTCAACGTACAGCCTCAAAAAAGGGGGAAACGGATGGGAATTTAGCCTAACAAAGAAATAGATGGATAAAACATCTCCGGAATATTGGGATAAATTTTGGGAAACAAATGAATTGCCAAAAGAAATCAATGTTAAAAAAAGGTCAGTTAATGGATATTTATATTCTGAATTTGACGCATTTTTCCGAAAACACATAGAAGCAGATTCCCAAAAAAGTATCCTGGAACTCGGATGCGGCAATAGCGTGTGGCTACCTTACTTTTATAAAAATTTTAAACTCAATATCACTGGATTGGATTATTCCGTCATGGGGTGCCGAAGAAGTGAATATATCTTAAAAGCTTTCAATACTCCGGGAAAGATACTGTTAGGAGATTTGTTTTCGCCACCGCCAGAGTTGGTAGAGAGGTTTGATTATGTTGTCAGCTTTGGAGTAATCGAGCACTTTCTGGACACAATTGAAGTCTTGAAAGCACACTCCAGATACTTAACCAATGACGGGAAAATCATCGTTTCCGTACCGAATATGCATGGATTTCCGGGTTGGTATCAGAAGGTGATGAATCGAGAAGTATTTGATACGCACGTACCCATAGACAGGCCTTATTTGAGAGAGGCTTTAAAAAAAGCCGGTTTTAAAAATATAGATGTCCGGTATGTATTGCCTGCAGCAGTTTCTGCCCAAATAGAAGGGGAGAAAAATGATTCTTACATTCAGTTTAAGAAGACATTGACTCTTGCGCTATCCCGAATGACAAAGATTCTCTGGGCGATAGAAATATACACGGGAATTCGGTTTCCAAGAAGCAAGATGTTTTCACCAGCAATCCTTGCCTATGCCGAAAAATAAAATTCTTTACTTTTATCCACAAGTTTCAACATTTATTGAAAAAGATATTTCTTTCCTCAGTAATCACTTTTATTTAAGAGATCACAGCTTTTCCCTGAGAAAAAAATGGATGCTTCCTTTCTGTATTATGCATCAGTTTTTTTTTCTGCTAATTCATATTAGTTCAAGCAAATTTGTATTTTGCCGATTTGGTGGATATCATGCACTTCTGCCGGTTTTATTTTCTTATGTTTTCAGAAAGAGAAATGCAATACTTCTGGGTGGTGTGGAATGCCATTGTTTTCCGGAGATCCGCTATGGATTTTGTACAAACATTGTTTTAAAAAAAACGATGGGAATCATTCAGAAATATTCCCAAATAATTGCAGTGGTTCACAAGAGTTTATATGAAACAGATTATACCTATGTACCGACAAAAGGTAAACAAGGACTTAAGCAAATATACAACACGGATCGAAATAAAGTCATCGAGTTAAAAAACGGATATGATAGCAATGTATACTACAATAAAAAATACAGCCGTGATATCTGGTCATTTTTGACAGTGCCGGGAAGGATTGACCGCCAGACCTATTGGGTTAAAGGCATTGATATATTAATTGAGTTATGCAGTTGTATGCCTTTAATACAATTGACCATTGTGGGAGATGTATGTCTTGATGGACAAATCTCTTTTCCTGGAAATATACGAATACTCCCAAAAATCAAATCCGATGAACTGGCTGAGGTGTATAATCAGCATCGGTTTTATTTTCAACTCTCAATGGCTGAAGGCTTTCCGAATGCTCTGTGTGAAGCAATGCTCTGCGGATGTGTCCCTATCGGTTCTGATGTATTTGGAATCCCTGAAATAATCGGTGATGCCGGCTTTTTGTTGCGCGAAAAAAATATTGAGGAATTAATCCAACTAATAAAAAATTTAAAGAATTTTGACATTAATAAACTTTCTGAAATTGCAGAGCAGCGAATTTTGAAGCACTTTCAGTTGAAAGAAAGAAATCTACGTCTGCTTAACCTTATCAATCATAACTGAAATCATTGGGTCATGGATGCACGATATTTAATTTGTTCGGTCTTTCTTTTTAATATAATGAGTTTAAACGGGCAGAAGGCGATGAATTTTTATGAATGTCTGGAATTGGCATACTCGAGAAATCTGACGATTAAACAAGCATATTTAGGCAAGGACAGGGCTGCATCGCTGAGCAAGGTCGCCATGTATAACTTTACACCGTCGTTGAATGCGTCAATGGGGTACACCTTTAATTTTGGTCTGAATATAGACCCCGTGCGTAATGTCATCGGTAGGGAAACACGTCAAATAGGCAACATCGGCATAAACACACAGTGGATTTTGTTTGACGGATTACAAAATACTAGCAATCTGAAAAGAGCCAGGTATTCTCTGATGGCGGAAACTGAGAACATAGAAAATGCCAAAAATGAACTGACGCTTTCGCTGGCTCAGGCGTACCTTCAGGTACTTATCAATGAGGAACTTCTGATGATTGCCGAGGAACAACTCAGGCTTACCGAGAAACAGATGAAGAGAATGGAGGAACTTGTAAAAGCGGGGGTTCAGGCCGAAGTGCAGCTTCAAGAGTTTCAGGCACAATATTACAGAGAGCAGCAAAATGCGGTGGTAGCCAGAAACACATTGGAGATAGCTCGCCTTCAACTGGCTAATCAAATGGTGTTTGATGACTATGAACGCTTGAGAATCACGCCCTTATCATCCGAATTACCAGTTATTGATTTTTCCTCCAGAAGCCCCTCCGATCTCTTCAGGGAAGCCAGCGAAAACAACCCTTCACTCAAGACAGCTTATCTACGCGAAGAGGCCGGAAGGTTTGAAGTCCGCCAGGCCTTAGGCGCGCGATACCCCCTCATAGCCCTGGTAGCTGGCATTTCCACCAACTATGCCAACTCAGTACCTAATGTCACTGGTACACAAAACGTAACGCTGCCTATCGGAATTACTCAGGATGGAATACCTGTATTTACCACCGTCACACAACCAGTGATCGACAGCGAAAATCCGATTAAGCCATTCCGAAATCAGGTTGTGGACAATGTAAATGAGTTTCTTGGTGTTTCCGTGCAAATTCCTCTTTGGTCGCGCTATCAAATATCCAACACCATCGAAAATGCCCGGATCAATTATGAAATTTCAAAACTCAATACTCAGCAGACCCAAATCACACTCTATCAAAATATCCAGCAGGCACATGCTCAATTTCTAGCGGCCAAATCTGGTCTTGAGGCATCGATCAAGGCCGAGCGTGCAGCACGCACAGCCTTTGAAAATGCTGAACAGCGTTTTTCAGGAGGGTTATTAGACCAGGTTCAACTTGAAAGTTTTAAAATCAACTATGCCAATGCTCAAAGCCAACTGACGCGCAACAGGTATGAGTACATTTTTCGGTCAAAAATTATTGAATTCATCCTCACAAACACAATAAACTTATAGACAAATACATGAAAAGACGTACCATTATCACTATTGTATCTGTGGTACTCATCGCCACACTTCTCTTTCTGCGCAGCAGAGGCATTCTTGGAGGTGGGGGAGATACCTTCGAAGTAGAAATAGAGGCTCTCTCCCGAGGTGACATCATAGAATCTGTGGCCGCTTCAGGCAAGGTACAGCCCGTAACCATGATTAAAATAAGCCCGGAGGTATCCGGTGAAATCATTGAATTGCTCGTAAAAGAAGGCCAAAGTGTAAATAAAGGACAATTACTTATGAAAATAAACCCCGACATTTATCTTGCAGCGGTGAATCGATCTGAAGCGGCTCTTAATTCAGCTAAATCCAATCTCTTAACTGCAAAGGCAACCTTTGTGGAGGCGGAGAGAATTTACAATAGAAACAAACCTTTACTTGCATCCGGTGCCATATCTGCCGGTGAATTTGATGCCATAGAGCGCGCCTACAATGTGGCTAAGTATCAAGTCGAATCAGCAGAATACCAACTTAAAAGCGCCGAGGCCACCTACCGAGAAGCCAAAGACAATCTTCGGCGTACAACCATCTATGCACCCATCGACGGCCTGGTCAGCAAGCTCAATGTAGAAGTCGGCGAGCGGGTAGTGGGCACGGCACAGATGGCCGGGACTGAAGTCATGCGCATTGTAGATCTTTCAGAGATGGAAGTTGTCACAGAGGTAAATGAAAATGATATCAATAAGATTAAAGTCGGTGACTCCGCCTCCATAGAAGTGGATGCAGTTTCTGAATTGCCTTTCTATGGCTTTGTCACCCAGGTAGCATATTCTGCATCTACAGGGATTAATCAGCAAGTAAGTACAGATCAGATCACTAATTTTGAAGTGAGGATTCGAATCGAGCCGGCTTCATATGCCAAAATAGCTGAGCGCACTGCATATCCATTTAAACCAGGAATGAGTGCTTCGGTTGAAATTTTCTGTCAAAAAGTGGAAAATGCTCTGCGTGTGCCTGTCAGAGCCGTGACAGTTCGATCTGATTCTGCTTCGGCCAGAGTCCGTGAATCTGATGGCAATAGGGACAAAATTTTCGAATGTGTTTTTGTCGCTGAAGACAATAAGGCGCGTATCAGAAAAGTCGAACTTGGCATACAGGATGAAAACTATTTTGAAGTCAAAAGGGGCCTAAACGATGATGACCGAGTGATAACCGGCCCGTATACCATCGTCAACCAAAGATTAAAAGATAACTCAAACATTAAAGTTAAATCCCGAAAAACGGACTGATGCTCCTTGCTTTTGATACATCCACGCCCCTATGCAGTGTAGCTATATCGGTGGGAAGTCAGGTGTATTGCCAGGAAGATGTGTTGTCTGATCACTCCCATACCGAAAGGCTATTCGAATACGTGGATGATCTTTTAAAAAAATACGGCTTTGTGCCCTTTCAGTTGAAAGGGATTGTCGTGGGCCTCGGGCCGGGGTCTTATACCGGACTGAGGGTAGCAGCCTCCGCAGCCAAGGGGGTGGCTTATGCACTTGATATCCCTGTATATGGTGTGAGCAGTCTTCAGACAATATACCAACGTTTTATCCGTGGCGGTATGATCGGGCAGAATGACCTTGTAATCACAGCCATTGATGCTCGCAGAATGGAGGTTTATGCCAGTGCTTTTTGCTTGGATGGCAGCACACTGTTTGAAAATAAAGCGGTGAAAGTGAACGAAAGCACATGGTCAGAGTATTTCCATACATTTGAAAATGTACATATAATAGGTGTCGGAGTATCCAAGCTGCGAAATGTAATTATGCATCCCAATGTCCGAATCACAGACAATGTATATCCTTCGGCTAAAGATTCCCTTGCTTTAAAGGAAAAAAAATTAGCCACATCTCTTGACCTCGCCTATTTTGAACCTATGTACGTGAAGCAGTTTGGTGAGATGTAATTTTACGGAGAGGTCAAAAATCCCTTGTAGAATCGAAGGATTATTTGGTATTTTTTAATAAATCTTTGATGCCGCCGAGCGAACTGAGTACACCCGTAGCTTCAAAAGGAAGATAAACTGTCTTGGTGTCTTCACCGCGCACCATCTCTTTAAGTGTATCGATGTATTTGATGGCTACCAAATAGTTGACTGGGTCTCCAGAAGTACCGGAAATGGCATCGGTCACCAGTCTGATGGCTTCCGCTTCGGCACGAGCCAGTTGTATTTTGGCTTCTGCGTTGCCTTGAGCTTGTAAAATTGCAGCCTGTTTTTCCCCTTCTGCACGATTGATCTCGGCCATTTTGGCCCCTTCTGCCTCCAGAATTTGTGCAGTCTTCAAACCCTCAGCTTCCAGGATTCGTGCTCTCCTGTCGCGCTCTGCGCGCATTTGCTTTTCCATTGCATCGCGAATGTCCTTCGGGGGGTTGATGTCCTGGAGCTCTACTCTGTTGACCTTCACCCCCCATTTATTGGTTGCATCATCGAGTATTCCTCGTAGCTTAGAGTTGATAGTGTCCCGCGACGAGAGGGTTTCATCCAGATCCATTTCTCCGATGACGTTGCGGAGGGTGGTCTGGGTGAGCTTTTCAATGGCTTGTGGTAGGTTTTCGATTTCGTACAGGGCCTTCTCGGGTTCTATGATTTGAAAGTAAAGTAGAGCATTGATTTCGGTGACTACATTGTCACGGGTTATGACGTTTTGCTTTGGAAAATCAAAGACTGCCTCTCTTAAGTCGATACGGGGGTTTTGGCGATAGACCGAAATGGTTTCTCCGCGGGGTCCGGCCACGCTGTATCTCCAATTGATCGGTCGTGGCTGATCGATAAAGGGAACGATGATATTGATACCGGAGTTAAGGGTTGTGTGATACTTGCCAAACCGTTCAATGACCATCGTCTCACTCTGGCGCACGATAATAATTCCTTTGACAGCTATGACGATTACCAATACTGCAATAAATATGAGAATAGGCATAGATAAACTTATTTATGAGTGCAAAGTAGTAAAAGTTGCGCAACCGATGGATAGCGAGATAACTATTTTTGCTGAAAATTAATACTATTGAAGGTACTGTTTCTTCTGCGCAAAGGGTATCGGGAGTCGCTCGGAGGAGACGTGGTGCAGGCGATCAATACAGCCCAATATCTTTCAAAATCAGGAGTGAGTGTAGACATAGCCGAGTCCGGAGAACCATTGTCCGGAAAGAGATTTGACCTGTTGCATTTTTTTAATCTTGGTCGCCCCTACGACGTGTATCCCTATCTCAGTACACTGAGGGTGCCGCTGGTTGTTTCAACATTATTTGTCGATTATTTTGAATATGACGTGCGCGGAAGATCATGGCCAGTCAGGGATCTATTTGCTTTCCTGGGCAGGGATTACACCGAATATGTGAAAGCTGCTTCAAAAATCCTGAAAGGCCAGATCCATAAGAGCTCGTATGAATATTTAAAAGACGGACATCGCAGGGCGGTGCGCAAAGTTGTAGAATATGCCCATTGCCTGATTGGAGCTACCGGGAGCGAACTAGAGAGGGTGTATAAGTATGTGAACATTCTGCCGGCTTATGTGGATGTGGTACCACTTGGTATCGATCCGATATTTTTTTCGGGTGATTTTTCGTGGCACAAACGCAAAGGAATCATTTCCGTCGGAAGATTGGAAGGCTTAAAAAATCAGGACAAATTGATAAGGGCGGTTAAAGATCTGGATGCGAATCTGACTTTGGTCGGAAAGCCTAGTAAGAATGCCCTTCTTTATCCCTGGTATGTAAAATGGCTCGCTGGAGATAAGGTTGCATTTACAGGTCATCTCCCTCAGATGGATGTGCATAAACTGTATTTGAATCATCGGGTTCATGCTCAGCCATCCTGGTTTGAAACCACAGGGCTTGCATCTCTGGAAGCAGCAGCCTCCGGATGCAGGATTGTTGTAACGAATAGAGGTGACACGGCAGAGGTTTTCGGTGTATATGCTTTGTACTGCGATCCTTCCAATATCGAGGATATTTCACAAAATTTGCTCCTGGCCCTGGAGACTCCTCCTGCCCAAGACCAGAGAGAATATTTTTATGAAAACTTTTCCTGGGAAAAAACTGCGAAAAAACTGGTCTCGATATACAAAAAAATACTCGATAAATGAGGCCGGGTCAGATGCCTGATTACATCACTATCTTGGCTACAGAGAAGTAGATAAACAAGCCAATGACATCATTGGTCGTTGTGACAAATGGACCGGTGGCCACCGCGGGGTCTATCTTAAACCGGTTGAGCGTGAGTGGAACCAAAGTGCCGAACATGGCCGCAAACACAATCACAGAAATCAAAGCTACAGAAACTGTAATACTCAGGTTAAACGGCTTGCCAAGAGCTGCTGTGACGGCAAACATCAGAGAGGCACACACCAGCGCGGTAACCAGACCTACTCCAAGATCTTTCAAAAGCTTCTGAATAATGGATTCATTAAAGGAATCGTTGGCAAGCGACTGTACAACAAGAGCAGCCGACTGGACCCCTACATTTCCGCCTGTAGCTGCTATTAGAGGCATAAATGCCGCCATTTCCGGAAATTGAGAAATATCGAAAAAGTCTACGACCCTCGAGCTGATAACCCCTCCGAGCATCCCTATCAATAGCCATGGCAGGCGCGCTTTGGACAGAGCAAATATGGAATCTGCGCTCTCTACATCCTGGGTAAGACCTGAGGCCATCTGATAATCGCGCTCGGCTTCTTCTTTCATAATGTCCATGACATCGTCGAAGGTGATTCTGCCCACCAGTCTTCCCTGACTATCCACCACAGGAATGACCACAAGATCATACTTTCTCATCAGCCTCGCAACCTCTTCCACATGAGTATCCGTTGAGACTGAAACGATTTTACGGTCAAAGACTTCCTCAACGGGAGTCTTGGTAGAGGTAGTCAGCAGTTTTTTCAGGGAGAGCGTTCCGAGGAGCCTATCATCGTCGTCAACGACATATATGGCGTGTACTTGTTCGACTTTTTCGGCCTGACGTCTCATTTCGCGCAGACACCGCATGAGTTTCCATGAGGCGTTTACTTTTACAAGCTCTTTGGCCATGATCGATCCCGCTGTGTCCTCCTCGTAGTTTAACAGGTCGGCAATTTCTCTTGCCTTGGGGTCTTCCAGGCTTTGAAGCACTTCGTGAATCCGCTCCTGTGGCAGTTCAGAGATGATATCAGCAGCGTCGTCGGAATCGAGATTTTCGATGACCTCCTGGGCCAGTTCTTTGCCGGAATAATCCAGAAGAAGCTGGGCACGCACCTCTTCGTCGAGCTCGATGATTACCTCGGCTGCCTTCTCATCCGGCAGAGCATAGAGTAGTGCTTTGGCATGTTTCAGATCAAGACGCTCCAGTAGTTCGGCTACATCTTCTGGATGAAAATCCTCAATCTCAGTCAGTACACTCTGAATCTTCTCTGCATCGAGCATTTCGGCGATTTTGTCTACAATAGACTGATTGAGTTTTTTAGTGTTCAAGAATTAAGGCCTTTGATAATTCGACAAATTCAGTTGGAGAAAGCTGCTCTGCCCTGCGGTCAAAAATAGAGTCTTCTACCGATTCCAGCTGAATATTAAGTGTTTTTAATGCATTTCGGAGGGTTTTCCGTCGCTGATTAAAAGCCGTTTTTACTATCAATTTTACGGATTTAACTGCCTGATCATCACAGAGCGCTACTTCGCGTCTTTTCATGCTGATTATTCCTGACCGCACTTTTGGTGGCGGGTTGAAGTTTTCCGGCTCGACTGTAAAATGATACTCAACTTCATAAAACAGCTGAGTGAGTACCGATAAGATTCCGTAATCCCTGGAGCCCGGTGGAGAGCCGATGCGAAACGCAACTTCACGCTGAAACATTCCTGCCACAAACGGAATTAAATGCCTGTAGTCCAATATTTTGAAAATGATTTGGGAAGAAATATTGTAGGGAAAATTTCCCATCACCGCAAATTCATTTTCGCCGAAATACTGCCTTACATCTAGCTTTAAGAAGTCACCTTGGATGACGTGAAGCCCCGGAAAGACAGAGGCTAAATACTCCACGGATTCCCGATCTATTTCAACGGCGACAAGCTCTTCGCACCTCTTAAGCAGATGCTCCGTAAGCACTCCTGTACCAGGTCCGATCTCCAGGATCCGGTTGCATCCACCCTTTTCAGCCAGGGAGGCTATATTTGAGGCAATTTGCTTGTTTGTAAGAAAATGTTGGCCAAAGTGTTTCTTTGGTTTGATGCCATTCATGTCCGTTTTTTTGGATAAAAAAGCCAAAGGTACTATCTTTGCAAAAAAGTGAATTATATGATATACAAAATTTTAGCATTTATTATTTTAAGTGCATCAGTACTTTCTGCACAAAATGAATTAACACAACTCAGAATTAATGAGTTGAAAAAGCAAAAAGAAATAGTTGATAAAGAAATCGAACAATACAACCAACAACTTGTAAAAATTGAAACACAACTCAATGATGCACAATCTCGTCGCTCTGCACTGATGGCTAATTATGGAAAGCAGTCCGAAGCATTAAATCGCGAACAAGCGGCTTTGGATGGCTACGACTTAGACCAGCTGAACGCCACCATAAAAAGCATGGAATCTAACATCGCTTCAAACAATAAAACGATCAAAAAACTCAATGCAAGGGTAGAAAAAAATAATCGTAAAATTCAGAAATTGATGACAGAAAATGAACAAAACAAAGTTCAAATTGCCCTTTTGACCCAACAAAATGAAACTGCTACTTCAGAAATAAACAATATCCGCGGAACCATTAAAGATATGAATCTCGCGAAGAAAACAAGAAGACTCAATAAGTCTCAGAGAGCTGTAGCAAAATTGAATCAAAGAAGAAGTAAAATTGACAGTGAAATTGAATATTATAAAAAGCAAAAATCAGAGACTGAACTCAAGCGCGAAACAGCCATTCAGCGATTGGAAACCATCCTTCAAACTCTTAAGCTAGAGGAGGCAAAACTCAATTGATTTTCTGAGAATTCAGCCACTTGTGATATTGAGCAGCATTGCGCAGATGTTGCTGATAGTCGGCGGTAAAGAGATGATAACCTGGCCTTTGGGGATCAGCGCACATATAAAGGTAGTTGTGCTTCTCTGCGTTGAGCACTGCTAGTAAAGCAGCCTTTGAAGGAAATAAAATCGGCCCGGGTGGCAGTCCCTTGTACAGGTAAGTATTATAGGGAGAGTTTATTTTCAGATCTTTGAAATATACCCGGCGCGTCCTGCTGCCCCTTTCCAGTTGAGTGGCATATACCACGGTTGGATCTGCCTGAAGAGGTATGTTTTTTTTCAATCTATTGATGTACAATCCTGCTACAGTGGGCATTTCATCTGTTTTCTTGGTTTCGCTTTCTACTATAGAGGCTAAAATTCCAACCTCTGTAGGCGAGAGTTTCAATTTCTTAGACTTTTCCAGATTTTCGTTTGTCCAAAAGTTTTTATAGTACACATGTAATTTTTTTGAAAAATTTTCAGGACTTGTATTCCAAAAAAACTCGTATGTATCCGGTATAAACATTAATCGGAATGTTTCGGTGTTAAAACCAAATTGTTGTGCATTTTTTTCATCTGTAAAATAGTTTAAAAAGGTAGATGAATCTGCTTCAAGATGTCTGGCTGTGATAGATGCAAGTTCTTCAAAAAAAGAAATTGTATTGAAAGTAAACCTTACGGGAGTCTGCTTTCCGGTGCGGAGAATATCAATGATCATTTTATTGTTCATCTTGTCAGTCAAAACATATCTGCCGGGTTTTACCAGTTGGGGATACTTCAAGACTCTGGCTGCAATGGCAAAACTCCATGTATTCTGAAGTACGCGATTAAACAATAAACTGTCTTCAACAGTGGAATAATCGGCTCCTGTAGGTATATAGAGGTCAAAGGTTTTTAGTCGAATATTTTCTAATCGAAAGACATATAAATAAAATGCGAAACCTGCCGATATACCAACAATTAAAAGACCGCTCAGAAGTTTGAGAAATTTCATTTTAAAAAGGCAGATAATTCTTTGTACAACTCCGGTACCAAATCACGCATTTTAACCTTCAATTCTTTAAGTT
Organism: uncultured Flavobacteriales bacterium; assembly: GCA_937929815.1. Lineage (GTDB taxonomy): Bacteria > Bacteroidota > Bacteroidia > Flavobacteriales > Schleiferiaceae > Thermaurantimonas. The sequence continues at coordinate 19,265 of CALFUW010000057.1, forward strand.
TAAAGTCCGAATTCGTGTGCAGATACAATTGAATCAAATTCTTATATGCCATGTCGTAATTCGGATTTTCTTCGAGCGATTTTAATAAATATTTTTCCGCATTGACATTATCTTTTTTTAGCAAATACAAATATCCTATGTTGCCGCTTACTTCATATAAATGGGGTATGGATGAATTTACATCCAATAAGATGCGGAGAGCATCGTCGATATTTCCGATTTTAGCAAGAGATACAGCATACTTTATTTTAAATTCGTAATGGTGTGGCGCGAGTTCTACACTTTTAATGTAATGGGGTAGTGCACTTTTCACGCCATATGCCTTACCTGCTAAATGGGCTGTACGGTACCAAAACCAGGCATTTTTATTTTTCAGAGAGGGGGTATTATATGCGACAGAATCTTTTACTTCCTGAATCAGAGGATACAGCGATCTGAAAGTTGTGAGTTCTCCGGTGAGATATGCGTAATGAACCCACTCTTTTAAAAACGACCGGCGGTCGCAGGACTTTAGAAGTGCATGGGCGCTGTCCAGGTACCACTGCAGGGGTTCGAAGCCCTCATACTGTTGTAGGTAGGCCTGCACCTTGCTTCTGACGGAGGGTGATGGATTATTTATGGCGATCAAAGCTGTGATTTTCTCGCGTTTTTGTTTTGTATCTAACTTTTTGTGGACACCTATTTTATGGTCGTGAATAGTCACATGAGGTATGTCTACGCTACCCGATGCAGGCATATGACATGCCACACAATTGTCTGCTAAATCACTTCGTACTGAAGGCTTTTCGCGGCATGCAGAACTGTGGTGACAGGATTGGCATTTAGTGTTAAAAAATCCGTCTCCCAAATTTCGACTGCTTATGTGAGGGTTGTGGCATGTGGTGCAATCCATCGAATATTTGGATGATTTAAAACACGCGCTTTGAGATAGACGGTCGGCATGCGATGCCATGATGAAGTGTTCATCATCCTCATATCTTGGCAGATAGACATCCATTACGTCTTTGAGCATCATTCCCGGACGGAAGTCAAAAAATGATTTTCCTTCGGCCAAAACTACATTGCCCTGAAGGTGGCAGCGCTGACAGAGCTCAAAACGCAATTTTACCGGAAGTCGTCTGGGATTGACAATGCTGTAATCAGGGGTACGTGAGGTATCCGTGATTTCACCCCGTAGAATTTTTGCTACATGGGCGCTGCCCGGACCATGGCAACGCTCACAGTCGATACCAAGAGGTAATGAGTCAAATCGATTTTCACTGCCGGCTAAAAATCCCAGAGGCATGGCATTGTGGCAGCTCATGCATTCAAGCCCTATGGGTCGGCTGAATCGGGTGTTGTGTCCGTTTTCGAATCCGGGTGGCAGGTCTAATTTATTGGTCTGGGTGTAATATGTAAAAGGCGCCTGAAAGAGGTAACCGTCGCAATCTATCAGATGCGAATTGGTATGGTGTCCGGAACCCACGATATAGGTAATCTCCTTCAGATTATGGTAGATTGTATCTTTGCCCTTGAGTTTGAATTCCAGCAGCTTAAGACGATTTCTGTCAAAACGAGGCAGATAGTAAAACTGAGTGCTGAAATCATATACAGGGCTGACTCCTTGAATCGGAATTGCTGATTTTGAAGTGTCTGCTACTCCAAAACTGCGTCCCATCCCCGTTTGGATGTAGGTCGAGAAGATGTCGTAATGACAATCTTTACATACATTGATCCCAACATAGCTCACCGTGTCGCCCATTGACCAAAATAACGATCCGATATCCTCTATGGCTGGTTCCGAGCCGGACTTTTGGCATGAAGAATACATCCAGCCCAATGCCAGGGGCAAAAGAACGATCAGATACGTACTAGGTCTTCTCACATTTCTCAAAACTCTTCAAAATTGCAAATTAAGATGCGCAGGGAGTTTTTTAAAATGGTCTCCGAGGACAGCTATGGTCAATAATAAAGAAATTTTTGGTAAAAAAAGATATTTACAAATCGACCCTCTCTTCGTATCCAATCTTTTTTTACACCCGTGCGTTTAAAACCACACTTTTCAAACAGGCGTATGCTCGGTTCATTGTAATCAGGGATTTCGGCATAGACCTGATGAAGCCCCAAATACATTTTCCCATGATCGATGATCAGCTCCAGAGCCTTGGTTCCATACCCTTTGCCCCTGAACTCTTTGGAAATTACAATACCGATGGCTGCTCTTTGATGGACGGCGTGGTATTCGTAGAAATCGATTAAACCAACTTTGTGATGTTTTGAAATAACTACATATCTCTGTTGACCAGTGATTGCGATATCCTGTCCTGAATTTTCAAGATATTTCATCAGAGTGTAGCGGCTCCATGGCGAAAGGGTACCACTGATCCACCAATTGGATCGATCATTTTCCATCTTTATCAGGAAGGCAAGATCATCTGGCTCGGGCGCTCGCAGTTCAATCATTTCCTTCACCTAATGCGTCATTTTGGGATGTAATTGCCATCAAATACAAAATGGACCGGCCCTGTAAGCGAAATGCGATCAAATGTTTGACTTTCCTTAAAAAAGCCCACTCTCAACTCTCCTCCCTTGGTCATGACAGTCACAGAATCATTTATTCCATGCAGAACTGAAGCGACCAAAGCAGCAGCTGTGACTCCTGTACCGCAACTCAGCGTTTCTGACTCCACACCACGTTCGTAGGTGCGCACATAGATCCGAGAATTCTCATCCGGGGCTGACATGAAATTTACATTGACTCCTCCTGATTTGTCAAAGCGCTGTGCGTACCGAATCTTACGGCCTTCCTGATCTACGTCGATGTGTTCGGGATTTTCGACCGGTACTACAAGGTGTGGAGACCCTGTATCTACAAAGTATCCGTGCTCATCATTCTGTGGCTGGGAGTGCACATTGAGTTCAAGACTGACGATATCCTCTATGATCCAGGCCTTATGTTTGCCGTCTATTGCATCGAATAAAGCCGATTTCTCAACAATTCCGAGCATATGGGCAAAGGCCACGATACATCGGCCACCGTTGCCGCACATGGTGCTTTCCTGTCCGTCGGCGTTGTAGTAAATCATTTTAAAATGCGCATCTTCAGACTTTTCGAGCAACATAAGACCATCAGCTCCTATTCCGGTCCTCCTTTGGCACATCTGTGCGATGATATTCCTTGATTTAGGAAAGGTCAATGACCTGTTGTCAACTATTATAAAATCGTTGCCGGTACCCTCAAATTTATAAAACTTCAATGCCAATGTTATAATATTTAAATAAAAAAATCCAGAACATAAAACTATTTAATTTCTCAGAAAAAAAATTGGGCGATTTTTTGAACTTATAAAATTTTTAGATGTTTTTATGCAACAAATTTAATTAAAGATGCATGTATCATTTCTAGTGTCCTTCGCTTTCTCTGTCATAATAGCTTCAGGAATTCAAAATTATTTGAGCAAAATGAATAACTCTGCAGCACAAAATTCCGGTCAATCTTTCTTTGATCTTAAAGCCCGCACCATAGATGGGAAAGATTTTTCTTTTTCTACTTTGAAGGGCAAAAGGGTTCTTATTGTCAATGTTGCCTCCGAATGTGGCTTCACCCCACAGTACAAAAAACTCCAAACCCTTTTTGATCAGTATAAAGATAAAAATTTTGTGATACTTGGATTTCCTTGTAATGATTTCGGGGGTCAGGAGCCCGGTAGCGCCAAGGATATTAAGTCATTCTGCGAAAAAAATTACGGAGTTACTTTTCAAATGATGGAAAAAGTATCCATAAAAGGTCCTAATCCGCATCCAGTGTACAAATGGCTCACGCAAAAAGAATTAAATGGTAAGTCGAATGCCTCCGTTCGCTGGAATTTTCACAAGTTTCTCATCGACGAAAATGGCAATTGGGTCTCAGATTATGGAAGTATGACAGATCCCCTGAATGACAAAATTGTCGCGTTTGCCGCCCGACAAAAATAAATTTTTCATGGTGTGTTGATAGGACAGGCCGGCCGCGATGGTCGGCTGTTCTTTTTTACTTTTGTCCGTTTATGAGCACCCAATTGCAAGCCAGTGCGTTTCATTCCATCGAAAAAATCCCTTTTGCCAAAGCAGGCATCTTACCGTCCATCACTCTTGAATATCTGACGGCATCCAAGGCTCTGGAGCCATTCTTCCACCGTCGGTTCAGCGATGAGGATTTTTACAGCCAGTTGCTGGAAAAGAAAACAGAATATACAGCCGATCGAAGAGCCCTACTCACTAAAGTATTGAGACAGCAGTATGATTCAGCGGGCATACAGCCTCGCAATGAACCAATGTTAAATGCTCAAATCGAAGCACTTACTGATGACAATACATTTGTCATAACCACTGGCCACCAACTGTGTCTTCACACAGGCCCCTTGTATTTTTTATATAAAATTATCAGCGCCATAGCAATGACACGGAGGCTGAAATCTCTGTATCCGGAGTACTCATTTGTTCCTGTGTTCTGGATGGCCAGTGAAGACCATGATTTTGACGAAGTCAATCATTTTCATCACAATCAGGTCAGATTTCAGTGGAATCTACCCGAACATACAATGCCCGTGGGCAGGCTTTCGATGAAGGGATATACGGAGATTTTAGATGCCTATTCGAGTTTCCTGAGGCCTCACAATGCGCACACAAGAGAGTGGCTCGATATTCTGGAAGACAGCTATCTGAATGCTCACAGCCTGAAGGATGCAACACGAAGGCTCGTTCATACACTGCTCGGTCATTACGGGGTGGTCATTGTAGACGGGGACGACTCCGAATTGAAAAATTCCTTTCGTTTTCTCATCAAGAACGAAATTCTGCACAAGATTTCCTCTCAGGCTGTAAAAGCTACTTCTGAGCAGATCGGAAAACTTTGGTTTGCACAGGTACATCCGAGAGATATAAACTTTTTCTATTTAAGCGAAAACGGAAGATTCAGAATTACAAAAGATGTCGACGGCAGATACCATTCTGGTACACATGTGTGGACCTATAGCGAGTTGGAGTCTGAAATCGAAAAGCATCCCGAGCGGTTTAGTCCCGACGTGGTTACACGGCCATTGTATCAGGAGTTTATTCTGCCTAATCTGGCATATATCGGAGGTGCCAATGAACTTGCATATTGGTTTCAGCTCAAAGGACTTTTCTGGGCAAATCAGGTGCCAATGCCTATTCTGCTGCTGCGCAATTCATTTGTCATGCTGAAAAAAAAGGATTTTTCCTTTTTGGAGAAATATTCTATTTCCAAAAATTACATATTCTTTAAAACTTCGGAAGCTTTAAAAACTCTTGTCAGGAAGAATTCTCCGACGGACACGCATTTTGACCACTACGTCAGAGAAATGAATGAACTCTACAACAAGATTCAGCAGTACAGTTCTTCAATAGACAAAACATTGGCAGGCAGCGTCATGGCTCAAAAAAAAAGGCATGAAAAAGGTTTGGAAAAGCTGCGAAGCAAGGTTTTAAAAGCTGAAATGAAAAGAAATGAGTGGCTGGCACAGAAGCTCCTTCAGTTAAGACAAACTGTCTTTCCATACGATGTTTTGCAGGAACGCTATGAAAATGTCGGTCAATACTACTGTCAGTATGGGAAAATTTGGCTAAATGAACTGGTTCAAACAGCAGAAATGCCCACATTGGATGTGTATGCCGTCTTTTTATCTGATTAGGCCTTAGCCAACACCCAACTCCTCACCCAGAGTGAACTACACGGGATCTCCTGCAGTGTAGCTGACAGTGCCAAATATTTAACCTACTTTACACCAAAAGAGTGCTTTCCTCTACATGTTTTGAATTTACTTTGTCCTGATAATGGCTGTCACCCGTCCGATTCCGACCGTTCTTTGGATTACTCCATGGTATCCAAGCCGGATTCATACCACATTGGGAAATTTTGTCGAAAGACATGCTCGTATCGCGTCACGTACAGCGGATATTTATCTACTGCACTTCTTTTGCAGCAGCCATACAAACAGTCAGATTGAACCAATAAAGGAAGCTGACTTTCAGGGACATCATTATTTTTACAAAAACTCTCTTATCGGAAAGGTCAGGCTGCTTGTCCATATGATTCATCACTTGCGGACCCGGTCTGCAAAAACAACCTTTGTTCATCTGACGATCTTTCACGAGACCTACTGGATAGCGGTTTTATCCGGGTTAATCTTCCGTAAGCCGGTGATATGCACTGAGCATTGGACGGGATATCACAGTGGAAAGTTTAAGGAATTACCCCTCTGGAGGAGGATGATGATCCGCTGGTCGAGTGGTTTTGTGGACGAGTTTCTTCCTGTCACGAAACACTTGGGTCAGTGTATGGTACAGTGCTTTCATCGCAAAATCCCTTACAGCATTATACCCAATGTGGTGGATACGCGGGTTTTCACTCCCGGAGCTGAAGAGAGGAAAAAGTTTGATTTCGTTCATATATCTACCCTTGATGCGCAACACAAGAGACCTGAAGCGATTCTAAGACAGTTTGCCAAAGTCAAAGGCCAATATCACAGTGCTACGATATCTATGGGTGGTGATGGCGACATCAGAGGTCTGAGAAAATTAGCTGAAGAGCTAGGAATTAGCAATTCCGTCACCTTTTTTGGCGAGTTAAATTCACAGGAGGTGGCAGAGAGGTTGAGGCAGTCATACTGTCTTGTATTGTACAGCAGATATGAAAATTTTCCGTGTGTGATTCCTGAGGCATGGGCTTGCGGGACTCCGGTCATCGCCAGTGATGTAGGCGGAATTCGCGAGTGGCTTACTGATGAGCTGGGGGTATTGGTAAGCCCTGAGCACGAGGACGATCTGGGGGAGGCCATGCTTTTATTTATGAAAAATAAGCACAGGTATAAACGCGATTTGCTCGCTGAATATGCCTCAAAACACTTTGGAGAGGAATCGGTCACACAATTGGTGAAATCGATGTACAACCGCCACGTAAAGCATGATTAAGAAACTCCTTCAGACCACTGTCTCGCGGGCGACTTCTGCCTTTCTGGGTCTGTTGATTTTAGCCATCAATGCCCGCTACATAGGCAGCGAAGGCGTGGGTCTGGCAGCCCTCTTTAATCTTTGGGTGAGCATTTTTTTAATCTTCGGAAATCTTTTCGGCGGCTCAGCCATGGTATACTACGCTCCCAGGTACAAATCATCCGAACTTCTTGCCGGGTCGTATGCATGGACCCTGCTGACTGTACTTTTAACAGGAGTTGCTTCCTCTCTTTTTACCAAATATCTTCCCGGACTGCCATATCTTTTGATTGTCGTATTTTTTTATTCCACGGGTTGGGCACACCAGTACATACTAGCAGGAAGAGACAAAATGAGCCTTCACAATGCTGCCTCTCTTTCGGTAAATACGATTCTTTTAGGGGTTTTGATTCTTAAATATATGTATCGGGAGCCAATGGTCGAACACTATTATATCGCATTGTGCTTTGGCTCTGGTGCACAGTGGTTTCTGTCACTGATGTTTCTGCTACCAACATTGAAAAAGGAGGGTTTTGCATTTAGAATCAATGCAGAAATTGTAAAACGTCTGTTTAAGGATGGCTTTCATATACAGCTTGGCAATTTGGTGCAACAATTTAATTACAGATTTACGTATTTCTTTTTGAATGCCTGGGGGGGAGCCGAAGCGGTAGGAATTTTTTCAGCTGTTGTGCAATTTGGTGAAGGAATCTGGTTGCTGGCCAAAAGTGCTAGCCTGGTGGTCTATGCCCGGGTATCACAAGCCAATAGGGATCCCAATGCCGATATGATAACTTTTGTGACCGCCAGGTGGGTGGCACTCATCAGTGCATTTGCTATGTTGTTGCTAGCTGCAATTCCGGGTTCGGTCTACAACTGGTTTCTGGGTAGGGACTTTTCAGGTCTTGGTGAGTGGCTGCTTGCGATGATGCCGGCTGTATCGATATTGGCCGGAGGCATGGTTTATTCCCATTACATTTCAGGGCGTGGATTTTTTTTCAAAAACTTCGTGGTATCTCTGATCGCATTTATGCCGATACTCTTATTCGGAAACTTTCTGATTGCCAGATTTGGATTGTACGGTGCAGTCGTGGTCAACTTTATGTCCTATTCCATCACCGCCATAGGTTCTTTAATAGTGCTGCTTAGGCTGGTACACCCTGATACCAAGGTGTATATATGGAATTTTAAACCCGATTTCCGGGTGTTGGGAGATTATCTGAAACTTTTGCGCAAGAAGTAGGAGTATACTCCATTTTTAATCTTGTATCGGAGTGGATATGGCAGACCTATGAGGCGGTCGCGCACCGGATCAATATCAAGTCCGCTTCTTTGTAGAATGAACCCTGAATCGGGATATCACCCGTGGAGGCAATAAATCGCACATTACATACGGTCATCCTTGCACAAAAGGCCTTCTACCGCTTGGGGTACACACTGATTGTGATGGAAGGAGAAATTATTTACAGGTAAGAGGTTCTGAAACAATGTGTGGGAGGGCCTGTAAACACATCCCGTAGAAGACTGCTATCCGAACTCCAATTTTTGTCTAGAATCAAACGACGGTTTCCTTTCCCGCGATTGAAATGGTGATGGGCTCACCAGAATGCCGGACAATGTGTGTGGCCTCCTGGGTGGCATTGACCTCCAGGATACGGCCATCGAAAATGATTTTAAAGCTCAGGCGTTTCCAATGGCGGGGGAGCAGGGGATCAAAATAAAGTTTTTTGTGGCGCACTCTCATTCCCCCGAAGCCTTCAACCACACTCATCCATGTGCCGGCCATGGAAGTGATATGAAGGCCTTCATGGACTTCCTTGTTGTAGTCGTCCAGGTCGAGGCGAGAGGTGCGCAGATAGAGTTCGTATGCCTTGTCGATTTTGTGGAGTTTCGCGGCCAGTACCACGTGGACACAGGGGCTAAGTGAAGATTCATGCACGGTACGCGGCTCATAGAAGTCGAAATGCCGCTCGTGCTCTTCGTGTGTGAAGTCATCTTCAAAAAAGTAAAATGCCTGAAGGGTATCCGCCTGCTTTATAAAGACAGAGCGTAGAATTCTGTCCCACGACCAATGCTGATTGATGGGGCGCTCACTCAATGGCAAGTCAGATGCAAGCCGTTGTTCCTTGTCGAGAAAGCCCTCTTGCTGTAGGTATATCTGGTAGGTTTCAGAGTAGGGAAAATAGATATTTTGAATAATTTTTTGCCAATTTTTTGGCTCAACTGACAAGTCGAAGCCGGTTTTCTCTAATACAACTTCTAACTCACGTGGATAAAGTTGCTTGATGAGGTCTACCATTTCGAGGGTATACTGCATACACCATCGGGCGATATAGGAGGTGTAGAAGTTGTTGTTGATATTGTTTTCATATTCATTTGGACCGGTCACGCCTAGCATGACATACTGTTGCTTGTCTTCGCTCCAATTGAAACGCTGCGCCCAGAATCGTCCGATGGCAATCATGACTTCCAGACCATATTCTGCCACATAACGCAGATCCCCTGTGTATTCAAAGTAACGCTTGATGGCGATGACCATGGCGCCGTTTCGGTGAATTTCTTCAAAGGTTATTTCCCATTCATTGTGGCACTCCTCTCCATTGATAGTGACCATTGGATACAGAGCTGCTCCGTTTGTAAATCCAAGCTTTTTAGCGTTTTCGATGGCTTTAGGCAGATGCCTGTATCGATAGAGCAACAGGTTACGGGCAACTTCAGGGTGGCGTGTGCTTAAGTAAAAGGGAAAACAGTATGCCTCTGTATCCCAATAGGTTACACCTCCGTATTTTTCACCTGTAAATCCTTTAGGTCCGATGTTGAGCCGGGGATCATCGCCGGTGTAGGTCTGATTGAGCTGAAAGATGTTGAACCGAATACCTTGCTGCGCTTCGGGGTCGCCTTCGATGATGATGTCGGATGTTTCCCAGATGCGCGCCCAGGCTTCTGCCTGCTCCTTCAGCAATTGGTCAAATCCGATTCGCATCGCTTCGGAAGCCTTCTGATCGGCTTCTTCAGCGATTTTATTTTCGGGATAGTAAAGAGTAGATGTAATGGCAGCATACTTGTAGAGCGTGTAGGTAATTCCGTCTTCGGCCTTGATTTCAAAACGGTTACCCACGTACTTTTCCCGTTGAATATTCTCGGGATAGAGCGTGATGTGGCGACCGTTTGCTTCGATCTCGTACCGCATGGCAGCAGCTACGTGGAAGTTGGTCTTTTTAGTCGACGCGACGTTTATAGCTTTTTGGGAAGCTACTGATGCAAATACTTCCTCCCAGAACTTCTCACCGTAATTGGAATCTTCGTTGTGCACGTCGAAGTCCAGATAGGGAGTATACGTAATGACCGGAGAGAATCCCCTTGGCGTGATGGAGTAGCGGATAGCTCCGATTTCATGGCGCTTCATGGACAAAAAGCGGACAACTTCCACTTCGATTCGCTTCTCCTCACCAAAGTGTGCCGTAAATCTGCGCAGGAGGTAACCTTCTTTCATATTGAGCTCGCGGTAGAATCCTGAACTGCGCACTTTAGCAAGGTCAAGAGGATTGTCGTCGATCAGGAGGTCGATACCGATCCAGTTGACCGAATTGATGACTTTAGCAAAATACTCGGGATAGCCGATTTTCCACCAGCCTACGCGTGTTTTATCGGGATAATACACTCCGGCTATGTAGCTGCCTTGGAGTGATTTTCCGGAATACTGTTCTTCAAAATTGGCGCGTTGACCCATATGGCCATTTCCAAGGGCAAACAAACTTTCGGAACAGGGGTGTAGGTTGGGGTCAAAGTCTTTTTCGATGATCTTCCATTCATCGGGTATGATGTACTTTCTGTGCATAGTGTCATTATTATGAATGCTTCAAAACTTCAGTAATCACGATAGAGGGTGTAAGAAACTCCAGGGAGCCGGCGTGGAAGTCACCTACATCTTTCGGAAGCATGTATCCAATGCCTACCGTGTGCATGTTTGCGTTTTTTGCGGCCTGAATGCCGGCGAGTGAATCCTCGAAGACGACACACTGCTCAGGCCGGACTTTCAACTGTGCAGCTCCCAGCAGAAATACCTGAGGATCAGGTTTGGATTTAGGGGCTGCATTACCGTCAATCAGCACATCAAAAAGGTGCCGTACACCGAGTTTTTCGACGATCGGGATGGCATTTTTGCTTGCTGAACCAAGTGCAGTGCGTATGTCGGCTTCCCTGGTTGCCAATAGAAAATCTCGCGCACCAGGCAGCAGATCTCCCGGTGTGATGTCCTGGATGTATTCGAGATACCACTGATTTTTCTTCTCGGCGAGGCGAATTTTATCTTCCGGTGAGACCGTGATTCCACCCCATTGGAGGATCTTCTCCAGACTTTCGGCCCGGCTTACGCCTTTTAGTTGTTCGTTTTCTTCTTCTGTAAAGTCAAATCCGAGTTCATTGGCCATTCTCCTCCATGCCTTGTAATGATATCTGGCTGTATCTGTGATCACACCATCTAGGTCGAATATAAAGGCCTTAATCTCCTGATTCATGCACGACGGGCAGTTTCTTTTTTGATCAGACCTATGATGATGAGCTCGGCTGCCTGGGTGTTGGTGGCGATGGGGACGTTGTGCTTGTCGCAGGCATCGAGTAGATTCTGAATATCCTGGTGATAACTTTGGCGAACGGATGGGTCGCGCAGAAAGATGACAAAAGATATTTCACCGTTTTCAATCATGCGGGTAATTTCAATGTATCCTCCGCTTTCCCCTTTGTTTACATGCAGGATATTAAGACCGGGCTGACTCTCTTCCAGGGCATCGGCTGTGCGACCGGTAGCTACAAGGGATTTCCCCCAGAGCCAGTCCTTGCGGTTTTTCAGAAAATCACAAAGCACAGGCTTCAGCCTGTCGTGAGCTATTACTGCAATTTTTTTCATACAGCAGAATTTTCCAGAATATTCAGATAGTGGATGTGATAATGAATGAGCCCTTGAAGGGGTTTCTGAATGATGTTATTGATTTTCAGGTCAAGAGTGTTTGCAGCTTCGATCAAAATATGCCGAAAGTGGTATGCAACAGACCCTACGAAGTTGATTTCCAAAGATTTGGCATCCTTGTAACAGAGTACATGCGTTTTTAAAAAAAGTTCGAAACCCTCCCTTACCATTTGCTGAAAAGCCGGAAGGTAAATGTGCTTGTGCACAAAAAGGCTGAACCCGGCCAGAAAGACATTGGCATGAGGCTCATTGTACACCTGGCGGAAGATGTCGTCCTTTGTAAGCCGATACGTTTCGTAAAAGTCCTCGGCGATATCCGAGGGCAGCTGTTTGTAAAGATACATGGCTATGAGCCTCTTACCCAGCCAACTGGCACTTCCTTCATCACCCAGTATGTAGGCCAGTGCAGGCACTTCTTCGTAGATTGTCTTTCCGTCGAAAAAGCAACTGTTTGATCCGGTACCTATGATGCAGGCTATCTCAGGATTGCCTGTGTATGAGGCATAGGCAGCAGCCACCAGGTCATGATCTACATATACCTTGGCATTTGGAAATACCCTCCGGAGACCCGACGCGATGATCTCTTTGTAGTAGGCAGATGAGCATCCAGCTCCGTAGAAATAAACCTGGAATACTTGATTTTTATGGGTTTTGATGGTTTCGATTTTCGACAATTCATTGTAAACTAAATCAGCGGAATGAAAGAATGGATTAAAGCCCATGTGTTTAATTTCCTCAAATACAGATCCATCATCGTTTATCAGTACCGCATCGCATTTTGTGGAGCCGCTTTCTGCAAGGTAGATCATCAGAATATTGAATTAATATGAATTAACAGGTGTCAAAAATACACTTTAGCCTGATGAAGTCCTAAAATTTTCATGAATTGAAATTTAAATGGATTCTCAGCATAAGGGGTTGTGTAGTTATCGTGCCTTCCCGTTCGTTCTTCCTGCATCCATAGTTTAAAACAGTAAGTTATCGTTGAAGCAGGCACTACTGAAATGAAAATAATAGCGGAATATACGCGGGGGTCATCACCATGCATAGCCTCATGGTTGAGATTCGGAATGTAAGTTTGCACATGTATGAGTAATACACTGGGTAGAATACTGAGGTTGACCACATTTGGCGAGTCGCACGGGACGGCCATCGGCGGAGTGCTCGACGGATTTCCGGCAGGTGTGGAGATTGATTTTGAGCTGGTTGCACAGAAACTCGCCCGTCGAAGACCTGGACAATCTGCTGTGACAACCGAACGCTCCGAAACAGATACTCCAGAATTTCTGTCAGGCATATTTGACGGCAAGTCAACAGGTGCACCCATCGCTTTTATCATCCGAAATACAGACAATCGCTCTCGTGACTACAGAGTATTGAAGGATGTCCTGCGTCCCGGACATGCCGACGAAACATATATGGCCAAATATGGCCATCGCGACCATAGGGGCGGTGGTCGCTCATCTGCAAGGGAGACGGCCAACTGGGTATTGGCTGGAGCACTCGCAGCACAGCTTTTAAAAGATGTGGAGGTCATCGCATACACCAAACAAATAGGTCATGTGTGCCTGGATCAAATCACCGACC
>CALFUW010000058.1 GCA_937929815.1 uncultured Flavobacteriales bacterium
TTCATCAGGCTGATCTGTCTGCGCGCAAGGGTTTGGAGCTTTTCAATGTCATCATCATCCGAAAAATTATACGGCAGTGATGCCAGCAGAAGTTCGCTCTCTGATTTTATTACATTTTTTACAAAACCAAATGTCTTCAAATCCTCAATGACCTCTTTAGAAGCAATGACATAAGCAGCATTGAGCCAACGAGAAGCATAGATAACCTCACACCTTGCGGAAATCGAATCCAGAAAGCTTGAATTTACTGGATAATCGGTACTGTCATGCAAATCAATCCCTTGGCAGACTCTGCGTTCGATTGCTTTGATATCAAAATATTCGTATGGATTAAACTCTGTTCCCTTATGCGTAAATTCGATCCAGTATTTATCCTGGGCATGTATAACGGTTGAAATTGAAGTAAAAAATACGAGATAAACAGCTCGCAGAGTCATTGGTAAAAAATTCAGTTTGCTAAAGAAATACATTTCCGGGTAATGCACAAAATACGATGACTCATTGCCATCCCTTCAGATCGCTGTAAGAAGATTCTGTAAGAATCACTTTATTCTGTTCCCTAATCACCTGCTTCATCGGAATTACAAGTTATTAACATCAGGATTTTATTAACGAAATTGAAATTCACTGATTGTTGATAACTTTGTAATACTGTAAAAAAGTTTAAAATTTTACTCAATTGATTTTCAACAATTGACTATTGAAAATTTTGTCAAGTAACAACTACAATTCTAAAGAAGAAAAATATTTTAGCATAAATTCAAAGGATGTGAGTGCCATATCTTCCCAGGAGTCTGAAGTTAGAGAAAAAAAACCAAACAGGAGAAAGTATTTTTTTAGAAAACTCTTTGTGATCTTTTTGCTTTTTGTGCCATTGTGGAGTTTTCTTACATGGTACTTCTGGCCAAAGAAACCCATCCGGATATTTATAATGAATAAAACCGTGTCACGAACCTCTTATGACGAGCACTTAAGTTTCTTTTGGGTGCTTAATTACAATCGATATGTCAAACCCAACAAAAAAGCCTATGTGGGTTCCGAAGATTATTGGGGTTTCTTTCCGGTCAACAGGCCCCAGTTCAAAATAAAAGACCTTGCCCTCTACAGCGAGGCTCAAATAGATAGTCTTTCCGAGTATTACGATATGTTTTTTTACACAGATGCTTACGGAGTGTATTCAAATGAGTGGTATCTCAAGGGGGATATCAATGAGCGCTCTTCTTTGATCTATGGCGGAGTGAACTTTTCAGAATTATCGATGATGGAACGCATGTTTCAACAGCGCAAACTCTTGCTGGGAGAATTCAATATCGCCTCATCACCCACCCCTTATGATGTACGGAGTGCTTTGGAAGATTTGTTTCAATTTCGCTACACGGGCTGGGTATTGCGATACTACTTTGAACTGGATACGGCAAAAAACTCTGACATCCCGAAATGGATGATCCGACTTCACAACGAATCCCAGAATAGACCATGGGATTATAAAGGCCCGGGTTTGGTCTATGTCAATGAAGGCGGAATTGTGTTTGTAATGAAAAATAAAGATGAACTCATCTCCGAGATACCAGTCATCAATACCAAAAAAAAATACACAGACTACTTTAACGTTCCGGAATTTTTAAGATATCCGTTTTGGCAGGATATCGTGATTCCCTACAAAGATGAAAATGTAATTGCCTACTACAAAGTTCACCCAAACGAAAGAGGAGACAGCATCCTGAAATACTATAAAATTCCAAAAGTGTACCCCGCTGTGATCGGAGATTCAGCCGAAGGCCTGAGATACTACTTCTGCGGTGACTTCAGCGACAATCCGTTTGGATATATAACTTCATATTTCAAGGGCATTACCTACATAAGAAAATTGTTTTACAACAATCAGGATCTATCAGATCGCAGAAAGTTTTTCTGGGAATACTACAGACCGATGTTAACCAAGATTATGCATGATTATTACTTCAAAAAGGATCGGATAGACCGAACGGATCTCAGACCTCTTCCAAAGAGCGTACGATTAACAGGACGAACAGGAATCATTCCTGATTTAAAAAATGACTCGGTTAAATCCATTCAAAATGCTTTTCCAACAGACATGATGCCCTCGCCGTTCCCCTATGGTCAGCGAAAAACAGACAGATTACAATCCTACATAAAATCGACATTTGAGTCTACCCGAAAAGATCCGGAAGTCATGCGCTTTGAGGAAGTTGACAACGAACCAGCTTCAAAACCCGGCGAGCAATCCGTAAAACAAACGTCCAAGGACAACCGCACAACTTCATCTGCAGGTACGCCTTCGTTGAAATCAGAATCTTCACAAAAAGAACAAACTCCTTATGCTCCAGCCGGAAAGACTGAGTCTGCTGTGCGACGGGAACCTTCACCACCAGTTGCAAAGGATCAAACCAAAAAAACTGCACCTCGTTCATTGCCCACCTTACAGGCCCCGAAAGAAAAAAGTACTGAGCCGCCGGTAGAGTCCGAAAAGCCCTTTGTATCCCAAAAGGCATTTATAGATCGCCTGGTCGTACTCACAAAAAGCGGTGCATTTGTGCGTGGAAGAGAGTATTTTCAAGGTGAAGATCATCTGCAGAACGTGGGAAGAAGTCCTGTTACTAAGATTGGCGCAGTGCCTGGTCCTGGTATTTCATCGGCGGTATCTGCAGCCAGAGGTTGGAAATTGATTATTGCTTCTTTTACAAATATTGAAAATGCAAAAGCATTTGTATCAGGAAAGGAAAATTTTGAAATCATTAATCTGCCCGAAACTCCCTACTATCGAATTGCGATCAAAACATATCCAACCCTGCGGGATGCAAAAACGGATATAGCCTCCGTGAGAGAAAACTATCCGGATGCATGGTTGTTGCGCATCTGAAGCACGATCGCTGCATATAATGCAGACAGGCTGTACTATTGATCCTTGATTATGTAAGGAGTCAAAATGCCGGCCAGGAGCATAGAAACTCCTGAAATTACAAGCATGTAAACAGCCTGACCACCTGCAAGGCTCAATAATAAACCACCTGCAAGACCTGCCACGATTTGCGGAATCGTAATCGTGGCATTGAATATACCCATATATACCCCTGTATCCTGTGCCGGAAGTTTAGAGGATAGTAAGGCATAGGGCATCGCTAAAATGGCTGCCCATGCGATTCCGATTCCAACCATCGGAATGAATAGTCCATATTGATTCTTTATAAAAAGAACGCTTATCAGTCCTAATCCTCCAACCATAAGTGAGAGGGCATAAATGCTCTTTCGCCCAATTTTGTCGGCCAGCCTTGGCATCAAAAGACTATATAACGCAGCGAATACACTGTATGCAGCAAAGAGAATACCTGTCCAATTTCCTGCCTGGTTAAATGCTGCTGACTGTGGATCAGAGGTGTTCCAAATATTCTCAGCCAGTGCCTGTGTCGTGTACACCCACATCAGAAACAATGAAAACCAACTGAGGAATTGTGTGACTGCCAATTGATACATTACAGCAGGTGCATCCACCAGGAGCTTGTAAAAGTTTCTTCTTGGCTTTACTTGTGGAATGTCGCAGTACTCGGCATATTCCTTCGGAGGATATTCGCGTGTATTAATTGCTGTCCAAATTACGGTGATAAACAGAGTAGCCCCTCCGATGTAAAAAGACCAAATGACCGTACTGGCTACTTTTTCACCTTCACCGGGCACATTGCTGACACCTGAATAGGTCAGAATGGCCGGTAAAACACTCCCCACTACAGCTCCGAGGTTAATCAGAAAGCTCTGCACGCTGTATCCCAAATTTCTCTGCTTATCGGGAACCATATCGCTCACCAATGCCCGGAAGGGCTGCATGGTCACATTAAAAGAGGTGTCCATCAAAAGCAGCATAAAAGCACCAAAGAGCACCGGAGGCATCAAATGCGCATAGTATTCGCTGTTTGGCATAAAAAACATGGCTACCGTCGATACGACTGCACCTCCCAGAATAAACGGAATACGCCTGCCAAACCGTGTCCAGGTCTTATCGCTTGACAGGCCTACAATGGGCTGCACAATAAGCCCGGCCACCGGAGCTGCCAGCCAGAATAAACTCAAATGGTGTACATCGGCCCCCACCGCTGAGAGAATTCTACTTGTATTGGCATTCTGAAGTGAATACCCAATCTGAACACCCAAAAAACCAAAACTAAGATTCCATATTTGCCAAAAGGAAAGAAGGGGTTTTTCTTTGCGGGCCATAGATTTCTTTTAACATTTTATTTTGGCCGTCTAAAGTATAACAAATTCAAGATTGCAAGTGTATTTATTACACTTTTATTCATCAGGAGCTACGTCTCTGTCTTGGTGTGCATATTGGATAAGAATTTCCAAATCGATGTACCGAAGAGCAGCTTTGTGGGTAGCTTCAGGAATGATAAATGGTGCACAGCCGGCGAGATAAGCTTCTTTCCAGCGGAGAGCACACAGGCACCACCTGTCTCCGGGCTTCAATCCCTTAAAATCGTATTCAGGCCGGGGGGTTATCAGATCGTTTCCTCTGGTTTTGCTGAAAAGCAAAAAGTCTTCGGTCATTATGGCACATACCGTATGGCTACCTACATCTTCTCTACCCGTATCGCAGCATCCGTTGCGAAAAAAACCGGTCAGAGGATTTAGACTGCACGTTTCCAGGGGTAGATTAAATATGTTGAGTGAAATGTCTTTCATGGCTTTTTATATCTATTGAATTGTCAAAAGTAAAAGGTATTTGCACAATTATTGGATTTAGCTTCAAATCCTTTGATTTAAAGCAATGATTGAATCATGGTCACTTTCCGGCCAGATTTTAAATTGTATTTTCAAGCACTTAAAAAGATGCGGATGATCACGCGCATGGGTCTGTTGATTCTACTGATTTTGGGTACAGGTCAGATGCCTGCACAGGTTGATTTTGAATATTTTAAAAATGTTCCTGTTCAGATCGCAGGCAATTCCTTGCTTCAGCCCTGGATAGGAGGAATGAGCCATATGCACTTCGCTGAGATTGATCTGGATTTTGATGGGGTGGAAGATTTGCTGGCGCTGGATAGAATGGGAAACAGGCCTATGGTTTTTCTTCGTAAAGGCAGTCCGGGAAACATCACCTATGAGTACAGCTATGAAATCAGTCATAAAATTCCGGATCTCAGGGGCTTTGTGATCACCGCCGACATCAACTGTGATGGTCGTAAGGATCTCTTTACCGGAAACATGTTTGCAGGTATTCTTCTGTACATCAATACGAGCACACCGGGTAATCTGCAATTCACAAAAAACCCGAACGGTGATTTTTTATATTCTCAATTCGGCACCATCAGTTCCACAATTTTTAATAATCCGCTCTCTATACCGATCATAACCGATCTGAATGGTGACAACCGGCTGGAAATCATCAATCAAAGTGTGTTTGAGGATCGGTTTGAATTACATACAGCAACCCAGCCCTGTACCACTCATTTTCAGCAAATCAAATTGTGCTGGGGAGGTTTTGTTAAAAATGATTTGTATCTGTCGCTTCGTCTGATGACGTGCAGCATCAATTCTCTTTATGAAAATCTGGATATAACCGAAAAAGTACAACATCTCGGTGCTGTCAATTCTGCCCTGATGGATCTTACCGGAAATGGGCGTCTGGATATGCTGATGAGTGAAGAAGACTATCCGACAATAACAGCTGTATTTAATACAGGTGCCAATAACATCGATGCATGGATGACCAGTCAGGACACGGCTTTTCCTTCCGGCTCTTCCATTGTGCTTCCTTACAGCCCAAGTCCGGTATTTCTGGATGTGGATATGGACGGACGAAAGGACCTGATTGTAAGCCCCCGTCAGTTTAACGGAAAAATGAATAACAGTGTCTGGTATCTGAAAAATGTCGGGACCGGACCTGCAGCTCTGTTTCAGTTACAGACCAAATCCTTCCTTCAGGATCAAACCATTAATCTCGAATACGGAGCCTATCCAAATATTGTGGATTTAGACGGAGACGGAAAATTCGATCTCGTCGTAGGTCATCACGGTCTGGAAGTCGACAGCTCGGTATATAGAGGCTTGCTGTATTATTTTAAAAATACCGGCTCGGCAGGTCAAATGCCCACATTTACATTGACTGACACAAATCTGGCGAATGTATGGCAACTGAATTCTTCAAACATTTACCCCACATTTGGGGATTTGGACGGGGATGGAGATTTGGATTTACTCATCGGACTAGCCAACGGTACATTGGTTTATTACCAGAATACGGGCACAGCAACCTTCCCTCAATGGGCAGCACCCGTACTCAACTATGCCGGCATTCAGGTCGGTCAATGGGCAGCACCTGAACTTGTGGATGTAGACGGTGACGGATTACTCGACTTGCTGGTCGGCAACCGTACAGGGCACATACTTTTTTATAAAAATACCGGCACGCAAACAAATCCGGAATTTACACTGATAAATTCTCAATTTGGGGGGATAGATACCCGATCAGTATTTGACTTCCAGGGGCATGCCATGCCAAGAGCATTCGAATTGCAGGGGCGAAAATTGCTGGCCGTTGGCAGTCTCACACAAGGTGTTCATATATACGACAGCCTGGCTGCAATCGCTCAAAAACCTCAACAAATCATTCAAACCATAGGTGACGGTTCACAGATTCTGACATCACCGGACCTCACCCCGTTCGGAACAAGCCGCCGAACCGGCAGAAATCAATTTCACTACAGAGCTTCCGAATTGAGGGCATCAGGCTTTGTGGCCGGACGCATAACCCATATCGGATTCAACGTGTCACTTAGCGGGAACTTTAACATCAGCCAAGGTCTTTCGATTCGAATTAAAAACTCATCGCTCAGTGCGCTCACACAGTTTGACACCTTAGGTTTTAAAGAAGTGTTTAATCAAATGCTCATCTTATCCCAGGGATGGAATTCCATTCAACTGACAAACACCTTTGTGTGGGATGGAATTTCTGACCTTGTGATTGAAATTTGTTTCTCCCAAAACATTCCAAATCAGGACATCCATATAACCGCGCACGATGCGGGATATCTCTCCAATGCATACGGAAATATTCAGGGATTCAACACCATTTATTCAAACGGTTGTTCGATGCCCTATCAGGCCTCTTCCTCTGTGCGTCCGGATATTCGCTTCACCCTGCTTCCTTCCCTGTTTGATTATGGCATAAGGGCTATCGAAGGTCATTTAAACGCTGCGGCATTGCACGATTTTGACAATGACGGATGGCCGGAGCTGATTCTGGGCAATGCCTCTGGAGGAATGCAATTTTTTAAAGGTAAAGTACCTCAGAATATCGGAATTGACCACAAAGATGAGCCGCTAAACCCCATCTCTTATATGCTTTTCCCGAATCCTGCCCGGGATGCAATCACTGTCAAAAGCAATAAAAATGTTGAAGGAAAATTAAAATACGCGGTCTTTTCCATGGATGGAAGGCGGATTGCCCGTGGAGAAAGCATATGGCAAGATTCTCATTTTCAATTGGATATAAAAAGTCTTTCTCCAGGTGTGTACATTCTTTACCTATCTTCGGAGCGTACTGAGGCACAAGCTTTGAGGTTTGTGGTAGGTATTCAGTAATTTGTCAAATAACTTTTTAATAAATGAAGGACGTCGTATGTACCGACTCGTTGACCTTTTCATATCCGAATTCGGCTTCCTTTTCGTACAAGGATATAAAACTCCAAACGGGTGAGACTCTTTTTGTTTTGGGAAAATCCGGCTCAGGTAAATCAACTTTATTAAACCTTATTGCAGGGTTTTTATTGCCTGAAAAAGGAACTATTTTGATCAACAATGCAGATCTGTCGAAGATGTCAACGTCTGAACGCGACGCTTTCAGAGGCAGAAATATTGGAATCGTCTTTCAAAAAAATATTTTCATCCGTTCGATTAGTGTTTGGGATAATCTCAAATGGGCTGCCTATGCAGCCGGTTTGCCCTTCGACCCGGCTCACGGCATGCAACTGCTCGAAAAGTTGAACATCGAAAATAAAAAAAACCAAAAGCCATATCGACTGAGCCAGGGTGAGCAGCAGCGGGTATGCATCGCCAGGGCGCTGGTCAACAAGCCCAAACTCATTCTCGCAGATGAGCCTACATCCGCGCTGGATGACTCAAACGCAATGGAGGTCATGGACTTGCTAAAATCGATGACCCGCCAATACCATGCTGCTTTGATTGTGGTAACGCATGACAAGAGAATCATCTCTGATAAGAATTCTGTGTATCAAATTAATGAATGCATCATTTAGAGCCGTATGAAAAATTTAAAACTTGCCTGGAGCAATGTATTGGATTCGCCGACAAGAAGTATTGTATCGATTCTGCTACTGGCTTTCGGTATCGGAATGATTGGTTTGGTGCGTCACTTTTCTGACAATGTCAATGCCCAGTTTCAGGGCAACATCAGGGGCGTAGATATGGTCGTCGGCGCCAAGGGTAGTCCCCTCCAGTTGGTACTTTGTGGTATCTATCACATAGATGCCCCTACCGGCAACATACCTCTGGCCGAAGTCGAGCAATTGCGAAAAAACCAATGGGTCAAAGAACTGATTCCGATTAGCTTAGGAGACAACTATATGGGCTTCAGAATAGTAGGTACTGACAGTACCATATACAACCATTATGGTATTGAAATTCTGCAGGGAAAGCCTTTTAGAAAATCAATGCAAGCCATTGTAAGTGAGAAACTTGCCAGGGAGCTGCAGCTAAAGTTAGGACAGAAAATTGAAGGTACTCATGGATTGACCGCAGGAAGCGACGATACCCATCATCATCCGTATGAGATCACAGGAATTTTTAAAAATACCGGCACGGTAGCCGACCAGTTGATCTTTACTTCCCTCAGCAGTGTGTGGGATGTGCACCATGATCATGGTCACGATCACGGTCATATCCACAATCATGATGATGAGGAATTGGAAATAACCCTTGCTTTGATCAAATTTACCGGGCCGATGGCAAATTTTGCACTTCCGCGACTAATCAATCAGAACACTTCAATGCAGGCTGCTTTACCGGCCATTGAAATCAACCGCGTATTCAATCTTCTGGGAATCGGTGTGGAGGTCATTCAGTGGATTGCATATGTACTGATTGGTCTTTCGGCAGTCGGATTGGTTTTTTCTCTTTTTCAAAGCCTGAGCAGTCGGATGGATGAGTTGTCTCTGCTGCGCGTATTGGGATACCGACCTTCAGGTATATTCGGTCTGGTGTTAAGCGAAGGCCTGCTGATCTCGCTGATTGGTGGTGTTTTGGGTATCGGTATTGGTAAGGCTGCACAAAAACTCGTAAGCGATTACACCGTAAGTGCCTTCAGGTACAGATTTGACTACAGCTTTTCGACAGATGATTTGCATTTGCTTCTCATAGCAGTTGCAGCTGGCACATTGGCGTCCTTGATTCCTGCCATCAGGGCTTATGCTCAATCGGTGGTCATAACTATTCAAAAAGCCTCCTGACTGGCTTAAGCACATTCTGCTATTAATCTGTTTTTTGAAAAAAAATACCCCGGATCAATCCGGGGTATTTTGGATCAAATAATACATCCACTTATTGGATAACCAGCCTGCGTGTAATTTCACCACCGCTTCCGGCGACTTTAAGCATATATACCCCTTTTGGCAATGCCTGCAGGTCAAAGTTTTGAGTAAACTGGCCGTTGGCAGAAGTCAGTACTTGCTCAAAAACTTTTACTCCCTTGACATCATAAATGCGCACCGGTAATTTGTCAACCTGGTCATTGAAACGCAGTTCAAAGGTTCCATTATTGGGGTTGGGGTAAAGCTTGAGACGTTCGTTGAGCGCAGATTCACTGATACCAATGCTGAATGATAGTGTATCACATGTGGTCACTGATCCACATTTGTTAAATGCTGTAAGGCATACGGGATATACTCCGTTTTGAGGGAATGTAAAGGTCGGATTCAACTGGCTGCTACTGCCGGCTGTGCCGAAAGTCCAGTATACCGAATCTGCATTCGTCAGTGAGCTTGTGAAACTTACTGTATAATTCGTCACGGAGTAAGTAAATGCGGCAGTGGGTGCCTGTGCGATTCCGACTGTTACAGGTGTTCGAACATTTGAACAGCCCGTAGTGCCGAAGTGTATCAATCCATTCCAGTTTCTCGGCTGGAAGGTTGCGCCAAATGGATATGCTTTGCCCACACCTTCCAATACATCAAAATGGGCATTGGACGCTAATACATTGCCCACCGCTGTGCCATTGGTATAATTCACATTTACACTACCTGTAGTGGTAATGTAGAACGCATGTGTGCCCTGACTGAGGATGATGGGGGTGCTTAAAGTCAGTTTGGTATTCGGTCCTGCCTGCGTTACATTGATTGACGAAAATGTCTGGACCAGCGTCCATGCGTTTGGATTGGTCTCGAACCCGACGTGGGTGCCGGTTTTGTGATAAATTTCAAACGTATACAGTCCGGTAGTCTGTGGAGATACCGTAAATGCAGTGATGGTAAGGGAGGGCGATTTGACCACGACATTAAACATATTTCCGTTCTGAGAATTGCCGCCTGCGATGGTGGTCAGCAGAGAGTCTGCCTGAGAGGCATACTCCAGGAAGTAGGTGTTTTGAGTACTTACACTGGGCACGAAGAAGGAATTGCCCGTGCCAACCGGGGTGGTAGATGTCGCTGTGGCAAACCAATTGTACCCGACACCGGGAATATTCTTTGCCTGAAGCGTAATGGTATCGACACCTTGACAGACGAATGCGCTGTCTGCTTTAGGTGCAAGTGGGATGAGCAGCGAATTTCGGGTAAGTGTGTCATTATCCTTTTTCTGGTCAAGAGTCAGATTGGAATAGACGACCGCCTGGATGTTTCCTCCGTTGGCTGAGTTAAACGTTCCTAGTACGACCGTATCCACTTTGTTGAAGGCAATTGGCCCGGGATATGTGGAGTTGATTGTTTGGGTGATATCACCTGTTATATCTACCACAAAGGGAATATTCGTCGCCGAGATAAAGCCATTGTTTCGGACGATGGCAGAGAGCTGATGTGTAGCCGATCCGCATTGCTGCGTATTCAGGTTGATGATATTCAGCAATTCGATATCGTGCTCGTAGGGCAGGCATACGCTCACCGGCCCCACAAAAGCGCTGGAGTCCTGCACTATCGAACATTTTGCGCGAATGTAAATGTCTATGCAGGATCCGGCGGGCAGACCGGTTACAGTGGCCGGTTTGGTCGTGACGTTTACAATATTGCCCAATGCTGATCCCGGAGTAAAGCCGACCGGACCCCATTCGATATCCCAACTTGTCGCATTGGTACCGGACTGTGTCCAGTTGAGCGTAGCAGTGGTCGCCGTATTGGTGTCCAGGACCAAATTCATCGGATCAGGACACGCTGGCAGCGCCTCGATGGAAACATCATCGATAAAAAGATACGGACCATAACCGCTTCGCGCATGAAACTCAATTCTGGCGGTATCACCTGTGTAGGAAGCCGGTAATGGTAAAATACTTTGGCTCAGAGTAGCTGATGGAGCAAAGATTGTAGCTCCCGGAGTGTTAAAGGTCGGCCCTGCAAACACTACCAGGGTGTCTGATATCCCGGATAGCTTTCTGGCCAAAACCACCAGTGTATCAACCCAGGTGGAATTGTACTGATATGACCATTTAAATTTAAGCTGCGCCGGTACATTCATCACCACGTAAGGTGTATTCATTCGGGCTACATTTCCGGATGGAAAACTCCAGAATTGTGCTACAGCCATACCTGCAGTGGCATCGTGCTGCCAGTTGAAATTTCCATTGCTGCTGAAGGTGTAGCACTGAGGCGGCCAGGTGGTGAAGGATTCGGTGGAAGGCATTGCCACTGCAGCACATGGAGTACTGAAGGCTACCGGCCCAACCCAGGGACTCAGGCCATTGGTACAGCTGTCCTGTATGTACACCTCATAGGTTGTGTTGGGCGATAGCCCGGGAATGGTGAATGTCAATCCGGTAAAAGTCGCTGTGCCAAGGCCAAGGCCTAATCCGGGTGTAAACCCGACTGTGCCATATTCATACCTCCTGGATACCCCCTGACCACCGGCAGCCAGGGAAATAGTGACGCTCGTAGGCCCCAGTGCCACAACAGAGGGATTATTGGATGGCATACAGGCAGGAATGTTCTCGTAATTAAAGTTGTCTATAAAATATGTGTTGAAAGAAGGGGTCACTGCCATAAATCCGATGTATCGGCTTGTGCTGACCGTATCCTGAAAGTAGATGGTTTTTTCCTGGTAAATAGCGTTGAGTCCGGTAATGGAATCGACAACAGTTAGTCCTGCCAGACTACCTTCCTGTTGCAATCGCACTACGTACAACTTGCTGTTTGCCGTACTGGAAGCAAAACGTGCGCGCACTTGCTTTCCACCTACACCGAGGTCGCTGAATTTGGGTGAAATTACGACTAAGGTGTCAGCAAAGGATTGATTTATAACAAGGTGATTGGGTGTGCTGTGAGGCTGAGTGGTCTGCCAGGATTGGCCGGGCTGTACCTGCACAGTAGGACCAAATCCACCTACATTAGCCATACTCCAGCACTCGGGGATCTGATTGATGGGCATCAGGTCAAAATCCTCCTGGTACACGACTGTAAAGGGGGCACACTTGGTGCGAAATGCCACAGGCGATGACCAGGCGCTCAGGCCATTGTTATTATTGGTACAATTATTTTGGACAGTCACTTCATAATTAGTTGTAGGGAGCAAACCGGTTATCAAATAAGAGGTTGTCGCAGATGTAGCCACAGTAGTACCCGGCACCGTGCCTGGTGCACCCCATGAAATGTTGTAGGAATTGCCGCCCACCGCCGTCCACGACACCAGGGCTGACGTGTCCGTAATGTTCGTCACTGTAATACCTGTAGGAAAGGGACATGCCGGAACCTGCTCGACGACAATGTTTTTTACAAATACATCGGGGCCGAACCCTGAAATGGCCAGAAATCTGAATTCAACCACCTTTCCTGTGAATTTGGCAGAGTCCAGCAGCAGAATTTCTTCTACATAATCACCGGGAGATACGGATCCGGCGTTAGGAGCGTTAAAGGTGGGACCTTGATGAATTTTTAAGGTATCCCAATTGGAAGAAGTAGTGGCCTTTGCTAAGACGATGAGACGGTCATCAGGATAAAAAGTCATGTATTGATGCGACCACTTGTACCGAAGCCATGCATTGGATGTGATGTTTACTGATCCGGTAGTCATCTGAAAGGTAGTGCCTGATGAGTATGACCAGAAATTCGCCCGGGCAGAGGAGTCTGCGGCATAGTGTACCCAAGGCTGCTGACCTTGGTTCACAGCAAAACACACAGGGGGCCATGTGGCAAATGAAGGTGTATAAGGAAGTGCAAAGGGCAGACATAGCGTAGTGGCGGTCGGTCCGGAAGACCACGGACTTGTACTCGTTCCACAGACGGCCTGAACATTGAATTTATACGTAGTAGCTGGTAAAAGGCCATTGACTGTGTAGGGAGGGGTGACATTGTTGATCACTGTACCCGAACCCGGCGTAAAGGATCCAATGCCGTATTCTACATTGTAGGCAGTCGAATTTCCGGACCAATTCAGTGTGACGGATGAATCTGTCAGAGACTGAACGGTGATATTCGACGGAGGAAGACACGAGGGGGCGGGATTTACTACCACTGTGTAATCATGGGTCTCTCCATAGGTAAAGTTGGTACATGAGCCGTTTGCCGGTATGGCAGATGCCCATCTGCCCCGAATCCGGAAACGAAATGTGCCTGTAGGGGTCGTCAGTGGGATGGTGATCAACTCTGAGAACGAAGAGGGAAACGTACTTGAAGAACCCGTTGCGGACGCCCAGATAAATTCACCTGCGTCTTCAAAATCTCCGTCGTTGTTGGTATCAATCCAAATAGCAAAATACTGACCTGAATAATTAGAAGTTACACTAAGGGTATAGGAGAGCCCCTGGTTGATTATGATGGTATCGGACAAAAAGGCGGAATAGCCTGCACTGCCTGAAGGACAACCTGTGGACGTTTGATTAACATTTGCAAACGAAAAGTTATCAATGTCATCGCCAAACGAACACCCGGATGAGTAGAGATTTGTCGTACAGTAGGTAGTTTGAGAAAACCCATGAGAGGGCAACAAGAGGATTGTGGCAAACATCATCCAAAAACCACTCAATGGAGTAAATTTTTTCATATGTGTTAAATTTTTCGTAAATGTAACGACGAAACTTATGTGAAATTAGAATTTCTTTACAACCGAAAAAAATATTGTTGTTTAGCAGAAAAAATGAAGTGAAGAACTTTTTAAGGAATCTGTCAGTAGTTTTTTTTGCAACCTCTTGCGCCAATATTGGTAATATTTCCGGCGGAGATCAAGACATCACTCCGCCTCAGATCAAACGCATTATTCCTGAGAATTTTCATACAAAATCCAAAACAAATCAAATTCAGCTAACATTTGACGAATATCTGGCAGCGACCAATCTGAGAAGTGAGATCACAATAACTCCTGAGCCAAAAAAAACACCCAAATACGAGATCAAAGGAAAAAGCATCCTGATAAAGTTTGAGGAACCGCTGGACTCCAATACCACATACATCATCAATTTTGGAAAAGGCATTGCTGACCTGAATGAAAACAACGTGCTGGAGGGGTATTTTTATGTATTTTCTACGGGCGAATACATTGATTCTAATTTTATCCGGGGAAGGATACTGGAGATTGTAACTTCTGAACCTGTTTCGAATTGTTTGGTTGGTTTATATAAATCGAATGCTTATCCGGAGGATTCAATCCTGTTTCTGCGACCGGATTATTACACAAAAACGGATTCAAACGGATATTTTGAGATCTTGTATTTACCTGAAGATTCTTTTAAAATAGTTGCATTTACCGACAAGAACAGCGATTTCAAAATACAACCTGAATCAGAATTGGCCGGAGTCTATCCTCTGCTCAAACATTCTACCGATTCCACTCCGGTCACATTATACATTTCTCCACAAATACCACCCAAAAGACCATTGATCTACCGGCTTACAAATCCGTACAGCTGTTTTGTCACATATCAAACACCTCTCCATACCTACAAAATTGAAAATCTGACGAAAAACACTGTTGAATACATACATCGGACACCCAACAGGGACACGCTACTGCTCTTTTTTTCGGATGAGATTGTGGATTCTGCTGTGTTTCGGCTTATGACATCTGCATTCTCAGATACGCTGAGATTGCTTAGACGTCAGGTTTCCGATGAAAAACTTCGGATTCAACGCTCGACGCGTTCCGATCTATCTGTAAATGATGAAATTTTCTTTACTTCAAACTACCCTATTTCAATTCTTAATAAAGAAAATATTTTAATTTTTTCAAATGATTCTGCCACTGTATCAAAGCCAGAAAAAATAGCTTCCGAAGGACTATCCATACAACTGAATTTTGAAAAAGTTATTGAGAATAAATATACGATTCAGATCTTACCAAAATCATTATTTTACAATGAATTTGTATTCAACACAGATACATTTTCGTTTGACTTCATTGTGAAGAAAAAAGAAGATTTCGGAGAGATCACTTTGGAACTGAATCTCGATACCGTTCTCGACAATCTTTATCTGGTACTACAGGACAGAAAAACTGCTCAGTTGAAAGAGACAAAAATTACACAAAAGAGCACACGATTATCATTTAAGGAATTATCTCCGGGTACATATCATTTTTGGATGTACCGGGATGAAAATAACAACCATTGGTGGGATAAAGGTGATGTTTTTTCAAAAAAAAATCCGGAAGTAAAGATTATTAATCCCGAAAATATCGAAGTGAGGGCTAACTGGGAAATTGAGTTCACCTGGGAGGTATCCCTTGTCGAAGCGCTGAAAAGATTCGGGCACTAATTGTGGTCAAGCCTGTAAGGCAGCTC
>CALFUW010000059.1 GCA_937929815.1 uncultured Flavobacteriales bacterium
GGCCCCGATTACTGCTCCGTCGCCAATGGTCACTCCATTTAAAATCATCGCTCCGGTTCCGACCATCACTTCACTGCCAATAGTAACTTGTCCTGAAATATGAACTCCGGGCATCAGACTGCTGAAATCACCTATCCGGGCGTCATGACCGATGGTGCAGTTGAGATTAATGAGTACATGCCTGCCGATGACAATTTCTGTCGTAATGATTGAACCCGGGCAGACCACACTGCCATCGGCAATTTCGACTCCTTCAAAATCTACAATTTTCGCATCAGGATGAATCAGAATGGGATATTCAACCCCTTTCGTTTCATAATTGTCATAAAGTGTTTTCTTTAATTTTGGGTTTCCAAGAGAAAAGAGCATAGCACATTTTTTCGAAAGATCAACCTCTTCTCTTTTGTATATCGGAAAGTTTCTGAAACCGACCCCAGCAGCATTGTCATCAATAAATCCTTTAAAAACATATATCCTTTCAAAATCAAACGCCTGAAAGATGTAATGAAAGTATTCCTTACCCAGCCCGCCGGCACCAAATAAATAAAATGACCTCAACATTTAAAATCCATATATGGCCTGCAAATAAATGAAATACACCTGATGAAAAGTAGATTTATAATTGTTTTCAAGGCGGGCAAAATCAGGTGCGAATACATCTACCAATCCCTGGTAGTACCGCAAGCCTGCAGTGATCATGGCATCATAAT
The DNA here is from genome assembly GCA_937929815.1 of uncultured Flavobacteriales bacterium. Lineage (GTDB taxonomy): Bacteria > Bacteroidota > Bacteroidia > Flavobacteriales > Schleiferiaceae > Thermaurantimonas. The sequence continues at coordinate 711 of CALFUW010000059.1, forward strand.
CCAATTGGAAACTATATCCCACACCCGCCAGTACACCCGCATCAATGGGGTTGGTATCGTTGAACAGATTAATGGAAGTATTGCCCATCATCTCATCGCGATGAATGGAAACCCTCGAATTTAACATGTATGAGACGTAGCCCCCTGCCTCAAAAAGCCATCTGTCTGGCTGAAATTGTATGCCCGCGGGAATCTGGATATAGTTCATGGAAAAGTGTCTGAACGAAGGCGCGTTAAAACGCTCTTTTCCATAATTACCCCCCGCCCTGAGCAAATACACCCCCCCAAACAAGCTAATGTCCTTTGTAATGCGGTAATGGAGATTACCACCTGCCGAAAAATTGATCTTCGCTTTTATATCGAGTTCCTCTGAATTAAACGTGTACTGATGGCTTAGAAAACTGACCACTCCGCCTGCCGCAAAAGAATAATACCAGGTACCTGCATCGTAAAATTGTGCCGATACATCCAAACAGAGTATCAATAATACCACTGATGCTATTTTTATCATATTGTTGCCTTTGAGCGATTGAAATGTAAGCGGAATCCAATAAATATATGCGGTATATTTTGTAATATCTAAAAATTTTTATATCAACTCTTTGCCAACACACATGAACATTAAACTCTTTAAAGGGTCTTATCAGAGAAATTGTAAAAATGCCGACACTTAACTTCAAACACGTAATCATCGAAATAGATCCGGAAAAAACGCTTCGAAGCCAAATACTTGAAGCCGGTCTGTCACCACACAACGACCAGAGTGTATGGCTAAATTGCCGGGGGCTTGGCACATGCGGAACCTGCGCCATAAGGATCCTTCACGGCGACTGTACCGAACCTACATCGAGAGAAAAATGGCGGCTGAACTTTCCTCCCTTCAAAAACGGATTATCACATGGCTTTCGCCTGGCCTGTCAAACCAGGCTGCTTACAGACGGTATGGCAGAAAAAGGAACTGGATTTTGGGGAGAGAACATAAAATAAATACATTGAGCCACCAACATTATAATCGCAGATTTATCTCTCGACAACCATGTCATACTTACCTAATTCAATACAGCGTATATGCTTATAAATAATCAAAGTAATTAACTTTTGGCATCAGAATATGAAGCCATTCAATTATCTGAATTTAAATCTACGGAAGGAAAGCGAGTATAGCCCGGCATGCCTAACAATCCAATGCCGTTAGATGGTGGGCTACTCCTCCTTGCCGCTGCAGGAGCAGTTCTTGGGCTGGCGCAAAAGAGAAAGTAACTCACTGATCAGTAAATAAAAAGCCGACCCATGGGTCGGCTTTTTTACCTATTAATCGATACATATCCATTATACCTGAATCACTCCGGGATTGTATCGCTTTATATCGGGGTTGTGATTCGCCATTTCGATGCCCATAGATATCCATTGTCTGGTCTCAGCAGGATCAATGATCGCATCTACCCACAGTCTGGCAGCTGCATAGTATGGATTGGTCTGACTTTCATATCTTGAAATGATGGATTGCAGCAGCTCTTTTTCTTTTTCGGGGGTAATTTCCTCTCCTTTGGCAGCACGGTTGGCCTTTTCAATCTGTAACAATACACTGGCTGCCTGCTGCCCGCCCATCACGGCAATCTGTGCCGTTGGCCACGCCACTATCAACCTTGGATCGTATGCCTTGCCGCACATTGCATAATTGCCCGCTCCATATGAATTACCCACAACCACAGTGAACTTTGGCACCACGCTATTGGCGACTGCATTGACCATCTTTGCTCCGTCCTTTATGATGCCTCCATGTTCGGATCGGCTGCCGACCATGAAGCCCGTAACGTCCTGAAGAAACACCAAGGGAATTTTCTTTTGGTTGCAATTGGCAATAAAGCGCGTGGCCTTATCGGCAGAGTCGGAGTAAATGACTCCACCAAACTGCATTTCTCCTTTTTTATTCTTAACAATCTCGCGGTTATTGGCCACAATACCTACTGCCCAGCCATCGATTCTCGCATATCCGGTGATGATGGTCTTGCCATAGCCTTCTTTGTATTCGACCCAGCTATCCTCATCGATCAGACATTCAAGGATGTCGCGGGTTTTAAATGGCTTAGAGCGATCAGTCGGAAGGATTTTATATATATCGCGCACATCTCGGACAGGTTTTTTTGCTTCGACGCGGTCAAATCCGGCTTTTTGCTGATGGCCCAGCTTGTCAAGGATCTTCCGAATAGTCTGCAGCGCTGTTGGGTCATCAGGCATTTTATAGTCTGTCACTCCTGATATCTCGCAGTGAGTTGTGGCCCCGCCAAGGGTTTCATTGTCTATATCTTCACCTATTGCAGCTTTTACTAGATAGGATCCCGCGAGAAAAATTGAACCGGTTTTATCTACAATCATTGCTTCATCACTCATGATAGGAAGATAAGCACCTCCGGCGACACAACTACCCATAATGGCTGCAATCTGGGTGATGCCCTTCGACGACATTATTGCATTATTTCGAAATATCCGCCCGAAATTTTCCTTATCCGGGAAAATTTCATCCTGCATTGGCAGATATACGCCTGCGCTGTCTACAAGGTAGATGATAGGTATGCGATTTTCCATGGCTATCTCTTGAGCTCGTAAATTCTTCTTTCCTGTAATTGGAAACCAGGCTCCTGCTTTTACTGTAGCATCATTGGCTACGACGACACACATTCTGCCGCTTACATACCCGATAACCACCACCACTCCTCCACCCGGACAGCCACCGTGTTCTTTGTACATATCCCAACCTGCGAATGCCCCTATTTCAATCACAGGAGCATTTTTGTCCAAAAGTAGCTCTATGCGCTCACGGGCAGTGAGCTTACCTTGCTGATGCTGTTTTTCGATTTTTGCACGCCCTCCACCGATAGCAATTTTATCTAATCTATGTCTGAGCTCACTGAGAAGAAGTTTCAGCGAATCTTCATTTTTATTTTGATCCAATTCGACCTGGGTCATCTGTGTTTTAAAATTCCTGTTTTAACAATCGCCCGAAAGTACATTAAAAACCGCGTAATTTAGTATGCCAGATAGAGTACTTATGGTTTCTCTGTCCCGAGGGTTGAAAAGTTATAAAGTTTAATAAATAATGTCTGACAATCAGCCCCGCCCTTTTCACAAGTAGTAATTGTGGTTCAAAAAAGTTTGCAATTTTGGTACGACCTTCGAAAGCCATACCTTATAATTGAATGGTGACGCTGTAAACAGTTGGTTTCAAACTAAAGAATTAAAAAAACAAAATCCCTGATTAATCGCAGTCTTCCACAATCCATTCAGACATCTTTTTGTACTTCAGAGCACTTTCGGGCTGAGACATAAATAATGTAAAAGCTGTATATTCTGGATACTCTCCCACAAGTATTAAATCTGTGTATCCATCCTGGTTCAAATCACCAAACCAGAAAATATCAGGAACTCCACATTTGCCACGGTGGATTAATTGGTCTGTAAGATCAAAAAACTCTTTCTTATCCAGCATCATTTCTACCATCAAGGAATAATTTTCTACAACCGGACAATCGCTTTGATATGACTTTACCGTCCCGGAAGCTATTAGTTTGATATTTCCATACGAGTCACCAGGCTCATAAGGATACAAGTCCAGACGTATCCCCGGGGTGAGTGTACGATTTAGCTGAGTGAGCAGAAAATCGTTATTCCTGATTTTTTTCCAGTTTTTAACAGGCACTTTTAGTCCAATAATGAATAGAGAGCCGTCTCCTTCTGCCGGCTTTATATTAAAGTGCAATACGTTTTTTGGACTATTTTTTTTTAGTTCTATGCTCAATTCGGCCGGACGAATTACGTAGTAATCATCTTCTAAATATACTGAATAATAAAACAAACTTCTGTCAATAGTGGTGATATCCCTGCAGTAGGGGTAACTCTCTGTGATTAGTCGAACCTCTGAAAAGGGCCAATCAGCTTTTCCTGGGGGTTTGGTGGAGACTATCTCTTCCAATAAATCGTCGGCAGTAGCCGTTTGCGGAGAATGTTGGATTTGACTGACTACACTTATTGATTTGGTAGATTGAGAGGAAACTACTACAGCATATCCATCCCACATGTAGCCACTTTTATTTTTAAATCTCACAAATCTCCAGTGCCCATCGATTCCCTCAATCCGCGCGGATCCAAAGGTCTCCTGACATGCTTCTATCACTGCCTTATATGGTACCCCTGCAATGGGTTTAGAGTTAAGATCTGGTTGTTCACGAATTCGCATACCGGATTGGGCTTCTATCTGAAGCACCTCGGTGAAATTGCATGATTGGCTTTGAGCTATTGAAATATTAAAAACTATGTATAAAGTGAGTAGAAAAGTTTTCTTGAGCAATACGGATTTAAAAGTCATTTTTTATTTTTTGCGAAAATATCAATACTTTAACAATCAAGCAGATGTGATTTTGAAATATTGCCTTCATTAAATATAAGATCTATACAGGACAAGTGTTCTAAAAAACCATTTTTGTACGAAAATACTTGCTTATATGGTTTGATCACCATATTAGGGACTATTCCTTTTTTTAACTCAATATCAATTAATTGTAAAGTTTTTGATCCATTAGCTACTTTATTTTCTATTTTTTTTTCTTTTAACCAATAGAGACATAGGTCGATTGTCGCTATTGAAAAATCAATTAATAAAATAGGTTGATTTTTATATAAATCACTAAGATCATTTTGTAAAAATTCATAAAAAGGGCTGTTATTGTAAGCTGAATGGAGGGTTTTTAAATGCTGTGATTGCCAATCAGTGTGATAAGAAATTTCTATTTCATTAACCTTGGCGCCGACAGATGGGTGTTTTACAGGTATCGTTAGAGCCTGCAAGCCGTTAGGCCCATCTATGTAAAATCTATTGAAAGCAGATTGCTTCTGCCATTTCCAGTCAAGCACAAGACAGCTCGAAGGTATGCACAACCATTTAGAGAACCAGGTAATGGACGGGAAGAGGAATGGAGGAAATCCGACTAATGTCATCTCTGCTGAATATTATTCAACAAATGAATGCGATCGCTGAAAACACTTCAGAAAATTCAGGTGTCAGTGCTTCTACTATTTGCTCATTCCTTGCAGAATCAAATCCATACATCGCACTCGTGTATATTTTTATTTAAACTAATAGTTCAACCCAATGAAAGGCTTTTCTGCCGGTGCCATCGCATATTTGATGTCTGCATGACGTACCTACCGCCACTACATGGTTGTTCATATCTAACTTTCGAATGTAGGGAAATAATACCATTTCTCCTATCTTCATACTCAATTCGTAGTGTTCAGCCTCATATCCGAAGCTTCCTGCCATACCGCAGCATCCCGAAGGAATGATTTTTACTTCAAATCCAAAAAATTCGAGGATCTCCCGGGTGTATCGCACCGTACTCAGTGCTTTCTGATGACAATGCCCATGCACATGAACTGTCTGTCTGCTTTTACTTACCGGGGGTTTTGGAATCTTTCCTGCCTTTATCTCCCTGGCTAAAAATTCGTCGATTAACAGCACATTCTCAGCCAACCTTTTGGCCTCTTCTTGCAATGGCCCTCTCAGCAATCTCGGATATTCATCCCTAAATGTTAAGATTGCGGAAGGTTCGACACCTACCAGAAGTATATCTTTCGATAGTAAATCTTTAAAAATCCTGACATTTTGTTCTGCCGCCTTCTTGGCTTCCGGAAGTAACCCTTTTGAAATCATTGATCTACCACTTCCAGGATGCTTACAAAACCTAACTTCATATCCGCATGCCTGTAAAAGTTTTACAGCGCTTTCACCCACATGAGGTTCATTGTAATTTATAAATTCATCTATGAAAAAATAAACGATCTTTCCAGTGTTTTTGGGATTTAAGCTGATTAAAGAGGAAATTTTTTTTCTTAAAGTTTTTTCTGCAAATTTGGGTAACGCTCTCTTCTGAGCTATTCCAATAAATTTTTTAATAATCGATCCTGATATACCGTGACGCAGTATAAAGTTTGACAATGTTGGAAAAATGGAGGCCAATCGGGCCAACTTTTCAAAATTTCCGAAGAATACAGAGGATACCGGACGTCCGAATTTTTTTTGATATTGATACAGCCATTCGCTTTTCATGGCTGCCATATCTACATTGCTCGGACATTCGCGGGTGCACCCTTTACAAGCAAGACACAGATCCATTACCTCTTTTAATTCCGGATGAGCAAAGCCGGATTGCCCGTTAATGGATCCTGAAACAAATTCACGCAATGCATTAGCTCGGGCACGTGTTGTATCTTTTTCGTTTAGAGTAGCCTGATAAGATGGACACATTACACCGCCTGACAAAAAAGGCTTTCTGCAATCAGCTGAGCCGTTGCATTTTTCGACCGCAGCCAGAAACCCTCCATCCCTGCCGTAATCAAAATATGTCTTAATGTTTTTTAGTGGCCGGGTTGGGTCTTCCCGCAGAGAAGTATCCATAGGTGGTGCTTGTACTATCTTTCCCGGATTAAGAATATTGGATGGATCAAATGCATTTTTTACCTCCAAAAAAGCTTTGTAGATACCATCACCATAAAAGTCTTTTATAAATTCAGCCCGGACTCTTCCATCTCCGTGCTCGCCGGAGAGGGAGCCGTTATACTTTCTTACCAGGCGGGCTGAGGCCTCACTTATTTCACGTAAATGTTTGAAGTCATTAGGGTCGCGAAGGTTTAGTATGGGTCGAAGATGAATTTCGCCGGCTCCTGCATGCGCATAGTGTACGGAGCGCTGTCCAAATCGGGCCATTATTTGGTCAAATTCATCTATATAATCAGGTAAATCTTCAATATCTACAGCAGTATCTTCTATACATGCAAGGGCCTTTGACTGTCCGGAAATATTGGATAACAATCCTAATCCTGCTGCTCTAAGGGACCAGATTTTCTGAATGTCTTCATCATAAAGTACCGGAAAAGCATAGCCGAGATTTGCATTTTTGAGATTGAAAATTGTTTCTTTTACAATATGATTTAATTCATCAGTTGTATTCGCTCTTAGTTCGATTGCGAGTACAGCCATCGGATCACCTTCTATGAAAAATCGGTTTTCACGCTGTTCAAGATTTTCCTTTGTACAATCCAGGATAATTTTATCCACCAACTCACATGCATAGGGAGCTAATTTCATAGCCACCTTAGCCGCCTCCATACTTTGTCGTATGGACGTAAAGTGTGCACATACGACTGCTGTATTATCAGGAGGTAATCGGTCTAGCTGAACCGTAATTTCAGTGACAAATAGCAAAGTCCCTTCAGATCCGGAAATCAATTTGGCAATGTTGAGCTTGCTTCCGTCCCGATTTATCTTCCATTGATCAAGAATTAAGTCAAGTGCATATCCGGTGTTTCGCCGATGAATGGATTTCTTTGGATATCTGTTTTCAATTTCCTTGACCAATTTTGAATTTGAAAATAGATTATTGATAAAGTTTATCAAAAATTCTGGTGCCGCTCCTTCGGATAATTCGATTATTTCTCCCGAAGTCAGAACTCCTCTTAACGAAAGAACCTTGTCGCGAGTAGTTCCATACTTTATCGAGGTCGATCCTGAAGAATTATTTGCAACCATACCACCCAGCATACATCTGTTTGAAGTGGATGTATTAGGTCCAAAAAACCAACCGTGCGGTTTCAAAAATTCATTCAACGAATCCCGTATCACTCCAGGCTGTACTGTAACTACTCCCCTACTGGTATCCAGACTGATTATATCGGTCATATGTCTGGAAACGTCAGCCACTACCCCATTTCCCACACACTGACCTGCTAAAGAAGTTCCCGCTGTCCTGGGTATCACAGACAAGTTTAATTTTTTGCATGTGGTGAGTAACTTACATATATCATTTTCATTTTTTGGAAAAACAACGGCTTTTGGATATTCTTTATAAATGCTTGCATCTGTGGCATATAATGCCTGATGAATCTTGTCGGTGAATATTTCACCCTCAAATCCGCAGGATTTCAATTCTGCATATAAATCCAATTCAGGGCACATTTTTTATGAATAAAAAACCCCGCCTTAAGCGGGGATTAAATCTTAAACTTCAATCTTAATTTTGAAAAGTATTCTTTTCTTCATCACTCAATGGAACTGTTTGAGGAACAAAGTCTTCTTCAGCTCCAGGTTTGCTGTAGTCATAAGCCCACCGATGAACGGTTGGTATCTCTCCAGGCCAATTTCCATGTATGTGATCCACGGGTGTCGTCCACTCCAGGGTATTTGATCTCCATGGATTCTGGGGAGCTTTAGGACCTCTGATTGCACTATAAATAAAATTGTAGAAAAAGATTACCTGTGCAATACCACCAGCGATCGCAAATACTGATATAATTACATTGATATCCGCAAGGTTATCAAACATTGGGAACGCAGTATTGGTGTAATACCGTCTGGGGAGACCACTCATTCCTAAAAAGTGCATCGGAAAAAATACGCCATATGCTGAAATAAAAGTGAGCCAAAAGTGCAAATAGCCTAATTTTCTGTTCATCATTCGGGTAAACAACTTTGGAAACCAGTGATAAATACCAGCGAACATTCCAAAAATTGCAGACAGGCCCATTACAATGTGAAAATGCGCAACAACAAAATATGTATCATGTACATTGATATCCAGTGCAGAGTTACCTAAAATAATACCTGTAAGGCCACCTGTGATAAACGTCGAAACAAGGCCTATGGAAAAAAGCATTGCAGGGGTAAATTGCAAGTTGCCTTTCCATAGTGTAGTCATGTAATTGAACGCTTTAACTGCGGAAGGAATAGCTATTAAAAGAGTAGTAAACGTAAATACAGATCCAAGGAAAGGATTCATCCCTGTTACAAACATATGATGTCCCCATACTATAAATGACAAAAACGCAATTGCAAGTATAGAACCAACCATAGCTCTGTAACCGAAGATTGGCTTACGAGCATTGGTAGAGATAACTTCTGATGTAATACCAAGTGCTGGCAACAAAATTATGTAGACTTCAGGGTGTCCTAAAAACCAAAATAAATGTTCGAATAAGATAGGGCTGCCACCTGTGTTGGACAATACTTCGCCCTGAATCATTATGTCAGACAGATAGAAACTTGTTCCAAAACTTCTATCAAAGATGAGAAGTAATGAGGCAGAAAGGAGAACGGGAAAAGATAATACCCCTAAAATGGCTGTCACAAAAAATGCCCAAATGGTCAATGGAAGCCTGGTCATAGACATGCCTTTGGTACGCATGTTTAATACTGTAACTATGTAATTAATCCCCCCAAGTAAAGAAGAGACAATAAATAGCGACATGGATACCAACCAGAGCGTCATACCGGTACCAGACCCAGGCATGGCAGCTGGAAGGGCGCTAAGAGGTGGGTAAACTGTCCAGCCTGCAGCCGCGGGTCCATCAGGAACAAATATTGATATAACCATCACAACACTGCTCGCGAAGAAAAACCAGTATGAAAGCATGTTAAGAAATCCCGAGGCCATATCACGTGCTCCAATTTGCAAAGGGATAAGAAGGTTGGAAAATGTCCCGCTCAAACCAGCAGTGAGAACAAAGAAAACCATTATAGTGCCGTGAATTGTCACTAAGGCAAGATACATAGAGGGATCCATTACACCCTCACTAGCCCATTTGCCAAGGAAAAACTTAAGAATTGGAAAGGGTTGTTCGGGCCACGCCAATTGAAGACGGAATAAAATCGACATCAGCATACCGATGGTTCCCATCACAATCCCCGTGATCAAAAATTGCTTGGCAATCATCTTGTGATCCATAGAAAAGACATATTTCGTAAAAAATGTCTCCTTGTGATGGTGTTGCCCTTCGTGGTGAGCAACTTCGGGTGTCATTACTTCATTAGCCATAATTCTAAATTTAAACTATTATAATTATAAACTTTGCGCGAATGTTTTTTGTTCTTTCATCCAGTTTTGATATTCTTCATCAGAAACCACTTCAAAGATCATTTGCATATTATAATGTGCTGAGCCACAGATTTTGTTACAAAGGAGGATATAATTAAATTCATAGGCACTCTCTCCTTTTTGCTCTCGTATTTTGTTTATTTGTTCCAACTGTTTTTTAACCTTTGGGTCCTGACGCATCTCGGAGGTAGTCTTATTTGGCACAAATGAGAATTCAGTGATCGCTCCCGGAACACAGTTCATCTGAACTCTAAAATGAGGAAGATAAGCCGAATGAATAACATCTTGTGACCTCATTTTTAATTTCACAGGCTTGTTTACCGGTAGTTTAATGGTATTTTGAACTACAATATCATCCAGACCGTATGGGTCATTTTTGTCAATTCCCAAAATGTTTGTTCCTTCGATATATCTCACATTTGCGTATCCTAATTTATTGTCATCGCCGGCAATTCGAGCCGTCCATCCGAACTGCTTTGCATATAATTCAACTACAATAGGATCTTCATCAAACTTCGGATTCATAATTTTTACCCAAGTAGACAAGCCATATGAAATCAAGACTACCAGCACAAGTCCGGGAATAATGGTCCAGATAAGTTCTAGTTTGTTGTTGTGCTCTATGTAGGAAGCTTTTCTGCCTTTTACGCCTCTGTATTTGTACGAAAAATAAAATAAAATAGGTTGCGTAATCAAAAAAGCCACACTAATAATCGCTATGGTCAAATAGAAAAGAAAATCTGTTTTTTCTCCATGAATGCTTGCAGGAGAAGGAAGCACTCTTGGCCCCCATTGAACTATACTGTAAACAAATCCAATTAACATCAATAACAGAAAGCCAAAGAGCAATTTTCCCTGTAGATCGTTTTCCTGGTGATTCGGGAGGCCTGTATTGTCCTCTTTTTTAATAGCGCTGGTTATCTCACTTATTCGAATCAATTGCCATATAACCAACAAAGTAAAGAGAGCAATTAAAATATAGAGCAGTGTTACCATTTGAGTTAAAATTAGATATGATGATGTTTACTTTCCAACAACATAGGGTGATTCTTCATCAGTAATGGAGCCTTTTCCAGGTTACGTCCTACTACCAGTACAAAAGTACCGGCAAAACCCAAAAACATTCCAATTTCAGCAATTCCAAATGAATAATTTTCACCAACTGTACCGGGCATGATCATATTAAATGTATCTAACCAGTGGCCTACTAAAATTGAAATACCTGCAATTACAATAAAGGCACCAATTCGTTTTGTTGTTCTTGACATAATAACGAGAATGGGAAATACAAAGTTTAACGCCAGCATGGTGATAAACGGCACTTTGTAAATCGTAAATCGTGGCATGAAATAAGTGACTTCTTCTGGTATATTGGAATACCAAATGAGCATATACTGGCTAAACCATAAGTAAGTCCAAAATATCGAAAAGGCGAACATAAATTTGCCCAAATCCTGAATGTGGTTTTCATTTACCCAATCCAGATAATTTTGAGATTTCAGATAAAGTACTGTTAAGGTTACAACTGTGACCGATGTAACAAACAAACCTGCAAACACATACCATCCAAATAAAGTACTAAACCAATGGGTGTCTATACTCATAATCCAGTCCCATGCGGAAGTAGAGGATGTAATAGCGAAAAAAACCAGAAATCCTGCTGAAAGTCTCCAGTTTTTTCTCCACCAGTTCCAATCATTTGATTGCTCACCCAAGTAAGAATTCTTTCTAATAAAATGAAAAAATACATACCATCCGGAGATATAAATGATCGTTCGAAGTAGAAAAAAGGGTGTATTCAAATAGGCAGTTTTTCCGGCGATAATTGCATCATAATTCGGACTATTCGGATCGGAGATGCCCTCTGCAGTCCAATGCCATAAATGATTTTTGTGCAGCACTACACCGGCAATCACTATGATCAGCATGATTAATCCAGGAATAGGAAGAAAACCTGCAACTGCCTCCAGCACTCTCTTTATTCCTACTGACCATCCGGCCTGAGCTGCATATTGTACTGCTAAAAAGAACAATGCGCCGAGCGAAATACCCAAAAAGAAAAAGGTATTTACAAGTAAGGCCGCCCAAGGCCTGTTATCTGCGCTGTGATGATCGTGTTCTCCAGAATGAATCACGCCTGCAGCGGCTTCATGCCCATGATGTGCCCCATGTCCGTAGTCAGCAATAAAAAAGGCATACACTAAGGACAACAATCCAACTGCAAGTAAAATAAAACCAATATTTTTTAGTTTAGAATCTAATTTAAAGTTCATCTGACCTCGTTTTAGTTTTTATTGTCTAGTTCATTTCGCAAATACTGCACATAATGTACTACCTTCCAGCGATCTATGGGTAATACTTGAGCTGCATGTGCACCCATTACACCTTTTCCGTGGGTAATTACATGATAAATAGACATGGGTGTTAGGCCAGGTCTGCTGTCTGATGCATACGACGGGACACCGGCAAACTTGCCTTTTTCAACCAAAACACCATTGCCATCTCCTTTTTCGCCATGACATACTACACAATATATGGTATATTGTCTTTTGCCCTCTTCAAAATCTTTTTCTGATATGAGTTTAAATCTCTCAGGAAATTCTTTTACCTGCAAAGAAGCTTCATAGGCTTCCGGTGTATTAGAGGCGTCATAGGCGAAATACCCTCTTGGAATTGTCCCTTTGACGATGGGTCTAGCTCCAAGACTGTCTTTAAAGTTTGGATTAGGCTCATAGGTTTTGTATGATGCCACTCTGTACATATTGGGCATGTATTCTCTGCCGGGTTGTGAAGGGTCTCTCTTGCATGCAACGTTGATCATAAGCGCGGCTGCAAGAAATACTTTAAAATAAAACTTCATTTTAGTGATGATTTCCATTGGTTTCTTCTTCCATTTTATTGATTTCAATAGCTCCCTCATTTTTCAACAATTCAATCAAAGAGTCGGTGTCCCCGTTTGCTTCAATTTCAATCAAAAACTTATCGTCTGTTGTGCGCGGATCCGGATTTATTGCTTTACGACCTGGAAAAAGTCCATTTATTGCAAAAAAAGTCCAAACCATCAGATGTGCAGCAAAAAATACCGTCAGCTCGAACATCACTGGTACAAAAGCCGGCATATTCATACCCCAGGTAAAGCTCGGCTTACCACCTATATTCATCGGCCAGTCTTTAATCATGGTGTAGTAAGTGAGCCAAATAGCCACTGACAGGCCTAATAATCCATAAAAGAAAGCAGCTGTGCCGATATTGGTAGGTTTTAATCCAATGGCATGATCTAAACCATGAACTGGAAAGGGTGTATAAGCCTCTCGAATGTAATGTCCGCTGCCTTTGAGTTTTTTGACTGCACGCAACAGAATATCATCGTCGTCAAATAATGCTGTAACTATTATCTTATTTTGATTCTGTGTGACTGTGCTCATATTTTAAGTGTGATTTTTTGTATTTTTCGGATGAAGATTTTAGAATTGTTTTCAACTCTGCCTGTGCGATTACAGGAAATGTACGGGCATACAGTAAAAATAGTACAAAGAAGAAACCTATTGTACCAATAAAAATACCTATATCCACAAATGTAGGGCTAAACATCGTCCATGAAGATGGAAGATAATCTCTATGCAGTGATGTCACAATAATCACAAATCGTTCGAACCACATACCGATATTTACCACTATCGAGATGATAAAAGAAGCAATGAGGCTAGTTCTGATTTTTTTGAACCACATGACTTGAGGAGAAATAACATTGCAAGTCATCATGCTCCAATATGCCCACCAATAAGGACCAGTTGCCCTGTTTAGGAAAGCATATTGCTCGTACTCAACACCAGAATACCATGCTATGAAAAGCTCTGTGATATAGGCAATTCCGACAATCGAACCGGTGATCATTATAATGATATTCATCAGTTCAATATGTTGAATGGTAATATAATGTTCCATTTTAAACATCTTTCTCATGATAATCAACAAGGTTTGAACCATAGCAAAACCTGAGAATATCGCCCCTGCGACAAAATAGGGAGGGAATATGGTAGTATGCCAGCCGGGTATTACTGAAGTAGCAAAGTCCATTGATACAATAGTATGTACTGAAAGTACTAGTGGCGTAGCTAAGCCAGCCAACACCAATGAAACTTCCTCAAAACGCTGCCAACTCTTTGCAGTACCTCCCCAACCGAAGCTTAAAATACTATAAATGTGCTTTTGAACTGGACGAACAGCACGATCGCGGAGCATTGCAAAATCAGGAATTAAACCGGTGTACCAGAAAACCAATGAAACGGTGAAATAGGTCGATATAGCGAATACATCCCAAAGCAAGGGAGAATTAAAATTGACCCAAAGTGGACCGAATTGATTGGGAATCGGAAAAACGAAATATGCCAACCATATCCTTCCCATGTGAATTCCCGGGAATAATGCCGCTTGTACAACAGAGAAGATGGTCATAGCTTCCGCTGAACGGTTAATAGACATTCTCCACTTTTGACGAAACAACAGGAGAACAGCCGAAATAAGTGTACCGGCGTGACCTATACCGACCCACCAAACGAAATTGGTAATATCCCAGGCCCACCCGACGGTTTTATTAAGACCCCATACTCCTATACCCGTTCCAATGGTATATAGAATACACCCAACTCCCCAAAGAAATGCAAAAAGCGAGATGGAAAAAACAATCCACCATGATTTGGGGGCTTTTGTTTCTACCGGTCTTGCTACTTCTACCGTTATATCATGGTACGATTTGTCACCTATGATAAGGGGTTCTCTGATTGATGATTCGTAATGCATATTTCCTCTTCGTTGATTATTATACTAAATTTCTTACTTTGGTTTGATAAAAGACTGACGGATTTGTACCTACTTCTTCCAGTAAATGGTACATTCTTTTATCTTTTTTCAGGGAAGCAACTTTGCTTTCATCGTCATTTACATCACCGAAAACAATCGCACCGGTGCTGCAGGCAGTCATGCAAGCAGTCTGAATTTCGCCATCCATCACTTTTCTACCTTCTTTTTTCGCCTGTAATTTTCCGAGTTGTATTCTCTGAATACAGAATGAACATTTTTCCATCACACCACGTGAACGCAGGGTAACATCCGGATTAAGAACCATTTTACCCATGTCGTCGTTCATGGCATAGTTGATTTCGAATTGCTTCGGATTTTCATTGTACAAAAACCAGTTAAAGCGTCTTACCTTATAGGGACAGTTATTGGCACAATAGCGGGTACCTATGCATCTATTGTATGTCATGTGGTTTAATCCTTCTGCACTATGTGTAGTCGCTGCAACCGGACATACCGTTTCGCATGGAGCATGATTACAGTGCTGACACATAACTGGCTGAAATACGACCTGCGGGCTTTCTGAGGGAATTTCCATTAATGCAAACTTTTTGATTCCGGATAGCCCTTGTTCTTCTGCAAGTTCATCATTCATGTCACTAGAATAGTATCTATCGATTCTAAGCCAGTGCATATCTCTCGAAACGCGAACTTCTTTTTTACCGACTACCGGAACATTGTTTTCTGCGTGGCATGCAATGACACAGGCGCCACATCCCGTACAGAGATTCAGGTCGATAGACATATTCCAGAAGTGTCCCGTCTCATGATCAAATTCCTTCCAAAGACTTGTTTCTTTAGAATCCAATGGACCCCTGTACGTTTCAAAAAGTGTTTTTTCATTCCATCCGTTTCCACCGTCCTGGGCAGGTCTATTGATGAAGTCGTCAAGTGAAACTTCCTTTACAATGTTTCGCCCCATCATGGTATGATGCAATTGTACACAAGCAAATTCATGTTCACCCTGCATTTTTTCAATATCAACACCTGTGATGACTTGCTCTGTTCCGGCAAGTGTATACACATTTACTCCAACTCCGTCAGCGACCAGACCCATTCCATTTCTTCCATAACCTACTGCCAATCCTATTGTGCCTTCGGCTTGTCCTGGTTGTATGATGACTGGTACATTTTCTAGGGTTTTATCACCAACTGAAATCTTAATATAGCTACCATTTAGAGCGCCGTTAGTAACATTACGGTTTATTATACCCAACTTTTCAGCGTCAGCCCTGCTGATGGTGGCATAATTATCCCAGGATGCGCGAGTAATTGGATCAGGCATTTCCTGTAACCATGGATTGTTAGCCAACTCACCAGTGCCGATAGAGGTTTTTTGATATGTTACTAGGTCAAATCCCTGACTTTTTGAATTAAATTTAACTGATCGTGCCAGAGATGCCGGAGACTGATTTATTGATATACTTACAGACTCTTCTGAAAACTTGAATCCATCATGCAAAAGTTCGTTTAATGAATACGCCTGGTATTGTGATTTGAGGAACGAATAATATCCGGTATCCATTCCAATCCACATCAATAATTCATGCTGCCATTGTCGGGTATCATATAGGTTATAAATAGTCGGTTGCATGAAATGAACAATTCCTGTGCAAGGCGAACCATCGCCCCATGATTCACAGGGATGGTGTGTAGCTCCTACAAATTGTGTAAGTTGAGCAGTTTCGTGCATCTTATCTGAAAAACAAACAGTAGTTGGCACTTTAGAAAGAGCAGCGCTTAGTCTTTGAGAATTGATTTTATTGTATGCAGGATTCACTCCGGCGAAAATTACCACTCCTACCATACCTTGTTCCATGTTGGAGACCAACTGCATAAACTTTTTATCGTCGCCTGCGCGAAGATTGTTGTGTTTTGTAGTGGATATTGTAGTGCCAAAATTTTCCAGAAGAAGGTTAATTGAAATTGCTAATGTTTCTGCATCCTTATCATTATATCCATTTAAAACCAGCGATTTACCTCTCTTAGAAATCAACAATTCTGCAATTTTAGATATTTCTCCATCTATGGATGTAGAAGATGCATTAATGGTTTCCGCTCCCATTTTTTTGGCAAGGGCATTGTAAAGCGAGGCAAGGGCCATGACATTTTCAGAGGCTTTTAGTTTTATTCGCTTATCTGCATTGGCTCCGGTGAGGGACATATTGGCCTCAATCTGTATATGCTTAGACATCTGGGGAGAAGGAATTCTGCGGTTAGCATAATCCGATTCTACTGATTGCCCGTGAAGTCCGTTGATAAAATCGCATCCAAAAGACACAATTACATCTGCCCGGTCAAGGTGATATAATGGAAATTTTCGAACTCCAGTAGCTTGCTCCCACGCGTCCAGTGATTTCGAAACGGAAAAAGAATCAATTTCAATATGAGTGAAAGTGTTGTATGTGCTTCTGTAGCGTTCGATGATTGCTTTCGTTGAGGGGCTGTTGATGGTAGGAGTCACCAATGCGAAAATTTTTCCGCTATTGGTTGACATTTTGATACCCTCAAGAATTTCTTGATCAAATTGCTGCCAACTTATGTCATTGCCGTCTTTTTTGGCATTCTTAAGACGCGTACTGTCATACAAATTTAGGACCGAAGCCTGAACCCTTGCGTTGGTACTTCCATTTAAACCCGCATCTTTATTTGGTTCAAATTTGATGGGGCGACCCTCTCTGGTTTTTACCAAAATAGATGCGTAATCATTACCGTCATCATATAAAGATGCGAAGTAACTGGCTATACCAGGTACCAATTTGTCTGGAGCCGTAACATATGGTATAGATTCAATTACCGGAGCTTCACAAGCTGCAAGAGTTGCCGCAGCTGTGCTAAAGCCTAAGTATTTTAGAAAATCCCTTCTACTTGTGGCTGTAGAATTTAAGAGCTTTTCGGATTGTGCAAGGAGAGATTCTGTAGTATCAGGGAATTCATTTGCAGCGAGCGCTTCGACCAAGTCGGGGTTATGCAGTTCTTCTGCTGATTTCCAATATCTTTTGTTAGATGCCATGATGTAGCCTTAGATTTTTTAGTAATGACACTTACCACATTCGAGACCGCCAATCATTTCAGCGGTAACTTTTTGAGTTTTGTATTTCTCTTTTAGCTTGTCGTGCAAGTCTTTGTAATAGCCATTATCAACGTTGATTTCTGTTTGCCGATGACAATCAATACACCATCCCATCGTGAGTTCAGAATGTTGATATAAAACTTCCATCTCCTCTACTGGGCCGTGGCAGGTTTGACATTCGAGCCCGGCAACATTAACGTGTTGAGCATGATTGAAATAAGCGAGATCGGGTAGATTGTGTACACGAATCCACTTAACAGGACGCTGGTCATATCCAGGTATGTATGAATTTGTTTCGCGGTCAAAGCCTACAGCAGCATAAATTTTATCGATCTCCTGAGTACCATATTTAGGACCCTCTTGAATATATGTGTGACAATTCATACAAAGAGCAGCAGAAGGTATGTTTGAATGTTTACCTTTTTCTGCACCGTAGTGACAATACTTACAATCTATTCCATTGTCACCGGCATGAATTTTATGAGAAAAAGCAATCGGCTGCTCAGGCATATATCCTTGTTCGACACCGATGGACATGAGGCCCCAGTAAAGTTCTTTAAGCAGGAAAACAGATAATATTATAGTCGAGACCATTATGACTTTGCGATTTTTGACTGCAACTTGTACACCTTTGGAAAGATCTTCAAATGCAGAAGTTGGCTCCTCGCCTTTTAAAATTCGGAGTGTATTCTTGATTTTAATAAGAATCAATAAATGAATCAACAAAAAGGCAGACAACAGCGCAAGAATCCAGATATTCACTCCACTTCCCTGGTCACTCGGAGCCGTGCCGGTAGCTACGACGCCTGCGTCTCCGGCTGGAGCTGCAGGCTTATCTCCTACGATGGTGTAGGCTAAAATATCTAAAATGTCCTGGTCTGACAGCAGAGGAAATGCCGGCATGGCTGAACGGTTATATTCTTCATACACAGCAATTGCATCCTTGTCTCCGCTGGCTCGAAGCTCGGCATTGTTTCTTATCCACTTGATCAACCACTCTGTAGAGCGCCTCTCTGTAATCCCTGCCATAGCAGGACCGACAAGGCGCTTATCGAGCTTGTGACAGGCAGCACACTGAGCATTGAAAAGCTTTTTACCTGCGTCAGGATCTCCCGGTAAATCACCATTCCCTCCTTGCGCAACCAAAGACAAGCCGCTCATCACCATAAATACAATCAATAGCATTGCATTGAGCCTGTTAAAACATGTTTTCATACTTCTCATAATATCGTTTCGGTACATATATACTCTGATTGCAAAGTTATATTCCTAACTATTTTTTTTCATTGGAGGTTTAAATCAATATTTCCAATTTAAAATGTTTCTAAACAAATCGGAACTGCTTTGTTAAATCAGGGCTTTAGCTCATAATTGCCTTTATAATTTTCACCCTATTATGATAAAAAATTTGTTAAATATTCTTTCAGGTTTTATAGGTTTTATTCTTGTTTTAGTGTTTTTGGAAAAACGTATTCCGTACCCACAAGCTGTTGTTATTTCAATGTTTGCATGGATGCTGATATGGTGGACCAATCAGGCTGTTCATTATGCGGTCACATCTCTGCTACCCATCATTGTACTACCGATATTTGGAATTAGCACCTTAAAAGAAGCTACAACTCAATACTCCAATCCTGTAATTTATCTATTTTTCGGTGGGTTCTTACTTGCCCTCGCTGTTGAAAAGTGGGGTATACACAAACGATTAGCTCTATGGATGCTGACGTTATTTAACAGAAATCTGTTGTCTGTTTTTTGGGCAGTAATGTTATCCACATATTTTTTAAGCATGTGGATGAGCAATACCGCAACTGCTATTATGATGCTGCCGATTTGCTCTGCTCTTCTTGCCATTTTGGCAAACAGCACAGCTATTTCGGCCTCTATCAGGGAAAGCCTGTATTTATCGGTTGCATTTTCGGCCAATATTGGGGGAATTGCGACATTGATAGGGACGCCTCCAAATTTGGTCTTTTCAGGATTTTACAACGAAAAATTTCAATCTCCCATTACGTTTTACGACTGGTTTTTAGTAGGATTTCCGATTAGTTTGATCTTTTTGACTGCTGTATTTTTACTTCTTCGGCCAAGAAAAGATGTGACGTTTTCGCCGGAGCTTCGATCACTTATTAAAAATGAATACAAAAGTCTTGACGAAATGAATTCTGCTCAAAAAAGGGTGTTGGTCATTTTTGCAACGGTGGTTGCTCTATGGTTTGCCGCACCATTTTTAAACGCACCTTATGTAAATGACACATCTGTCGCTCTTTCGGGAGGGCTTGTCCTTTTTTTAGTTAATTCCGGCTTAAGAGATCGTTCGAAATTGCTGGAGTGGGGTGATACAAGGGACTTATCATGGGGCATTTTATTGCTTTTCGGCGCGGGACTTACGATGGCATCAATGTTTGATAAAACAGGCCTTTCAGCTGTATTGAGTCGCTTTTTTAGTCAGTCTTTTCAATCAAATTTGGTTCTAATTCTTTTTTTGGTGGCATTTACGGTATTTGCTACTGAATGTATGTCCAACGTAGCGTTGACTGGATTGATGATGCCCGTCGCATTAAGCCTTGCACAGGGAAATTTACAGATATTTATCTACACCGGAATGGCAGTGGCCATGGCTTCGAGTTGTGCATTTATGCTTCCTATAGCTACTCCGCCAAATGCCGTTGTTTTCAGTACAGGTCAGGTAAGAATACTTGAGATGGCAAAAAAAGGATTTATTCTCAATATTTTGAGCATTTTATTGTTTTCATTGGTTTTGTCATATGCTCTAAAATCACTCGTTTAAAATTACAGGAAGGACTACACTGCTTTATCCTCTAATAGGGGAACAAAGCGAAAATCTCCAAGCGCCTTAGCGGTAAAGATTTTATCTGATTTTTTCTGTATCAGGGTCATTTTTTGAGTGTTTTCACCTATTGGTATAATGAGTTTTCCTCCCGATTTGAGTTGATGCAGCAATTTTGGAGGTATTTTATTTGCCCCGGCTGTAACTATGATTTTATCAAAGGGGGCATATGCTTGCATACCTTCATGGCCATCGCCATATTTACCTGTATATCTTATTCCCAGTTTGGTTAGAATGAATTTAGAAAAATGAAACAGCTCCAACTGCCGCTCAATGGTAAAGACTTTAGCTCCCATATAGAAGAGAACGGCCGTCTGGTAACCTGAACCAGTACCAATTTCAAGGATTTTTTCATTGGGTTGAATATCCAGATGCATTGTTTGAAATCCCACGGTGTATGGCTGACTTATGGTTTGGCCTGCTGCAATTGGAAGTGCCTGATCACTGTAGGCAAGATCTTCAAGACTGGAATCCAGAAATAAGTGACGTGGGACTTTCATCATGGCCTCCAATGTGCGTTCGCATGTGATTCCTTTATCCTTGAGTTGGTCAATCAATATTCTGCGTTTTCCTTTATGTCTTTCAGAATCAATCATCCGATTTATTTATGAAATTCAAATTAAATGAATAAAAGGTGATGTATGGTCACAATATTTTAAACATATAAGAATGTACGTCAAATATATCTTGTTGAAATCACATTCGATTTTTAAAAATCTGGAGGAAAATGAATTTTTCTAACTCCACGATGAGAAATAACAGCAAGCCCCCTGCCAATACCAGACCGAAGTGATACAGCTGCATTGGTACAGTTCTGAATATATTTTGAAATACCGGTAGATAAGTGAAGGCTATCTGAAGCAAAACAAGTGTACCTATTGCACGGAAGATATGCTTGTTGTTAAAAAAATCTCTTGCAAACACATTGTGACGAATGTGCTTACAATTCAATAAGTAAAATGCTTCACCGGCTACAAGGGCATTTACTGCTATTGTCCGTGCGAGTTCAAGGGATTGGTATGTATTGATTGCATAGTGAAATAAAGCATATATGATGGCTGCAAGTATTATACCCACAAAGAGTATACGCCATATCAAATATGTATCGAGAATGGGCTTGGTGGGTTTGCGGGGTGGGCGGTTCATAACATTATCTTCAGTAGGCTCAAAAGCCAAAGAGATTGCCAGCGTAACCGCTGTGACCATATTGATCCATAGGATTTGAGGAGCAGAGATCGGTAAGGTGCCACCGGCCATGAGCGCCACTAAAATTGAAAGAGCCTCGGCGGCATTAGTCGGTAAAATGAAGATGATTGCCTTACGGATATTGTCAAATATTCCTCTTCCAAGTTTTACAGCATGTGAAATTGTCACAAAATTGTCGTCCGTCAATACGATATCCGATACATCTTTGGTCACTTGAGTCCCTTTAATGCCCATAGCAATGCCAATATCCGCTTTTTTCAAAGCGGGCGCGTCATTGACACCATCGCCAGTCATTGCAACCGTCCTGTTTTGTGATTGGAGTGCTTCAACTAAACGGAGTTTGTGTTTTGGGGTGGTTCGGGCAAAGATGTTGCAGTTTTTAGCAATGTCTTTCCACTCTGTATCTGACAGGTTTTCGAGGTTTCGACCTTCTACCTTTCGCTCCGGATTTTTTATCCCCAGGATTTTTGCTATGGCACCTGCTGTTTCCACATGGTCGCCGGTTATCATTTTTACGTTTATTCCGGCTTTGTGGCAACGTGCAATGGCTTCAGTTGCCTCGGGTCTAGGAGGATCGATTATGCAAGCAATACCTGCAAAGTTAAGATTTAACACATCTGAGTCTTCCAAACTGTTTGTCAAAGAGTCCATATCTCTCCATGCGGCTGCAATGATTCGATACCCATTGGCAGCCTTGCGGTTGAAAAGGCTTATGTACTCCTGTTTTTGAACATCATTTAAATCAGAAAGTTGAAGGATTTTTTCAGGAGCTCCTTTCACGAGTATTTTAGCACGATTGCCATCTTTTATTTTTATAGCCATATATTTATGAGAAGAGTCAAATGGAATGGTAGCCAGACGCTCTGAGTCTGGCACAGTGACACGAGCTTTTTTTACCATTACTTTCAGTGCCAATTCAGTCGGGTCTCCGGTCAGAACTGTCTTATCCTCTTCAGTGCGAATCTGTGCATCATTACATTGGTCAAAAATCCAGAATAGCATATGCATAGATTCAGATGTTACATCCCCTATAACCGATCCTGTGATATCATATCCGGTTCCCTCGAAGGTGACTGTTTGGTCACCGGCAATTAACTCCAAGACGGTCATTTCATTTTTAGTGAGTGTTCCTGTCTTGTCTGAGCAAATGTCCGTCACTGAACCCAGTGTTTCTACGGCTGGCAGTTTTCGGACGATCGCCTTATTACTGGCCATGTTTTGAACACCGAGAGCCAATGTAATAGTGATGATTGCCGGCAAACCTTCAGGGATAGCCGCTACAATGATTCCAATGGTATTAACAAGAATTTCCTCCGTGCTGAATCGATGCAGATACCATGTGACCACAGCCACTACACCTGACAAACCAAGTATAGAAAAGGAGAGTTTTTTCGAAAAATCTTCAATTTTTTGAAGAAGAGGGGTAGTGCTTTTCGATATGTCAGTGAGCAAGGCACTGATCTGCCCTAATTGTGTATTGCTTCCGGTGGCTATGACAACCCCCTTAGCTCTTCCATAAGTGGCATAGGTACCTGAAAAAACCATATTTTTCTGGTCTCCGGGCATCAAATCTCCGTTTAATTTGTTGGTATGCTTTTCTACAGGTATGGATTCGCCGGTTAGAATAGCTTCTTCCATTTTTAAAGAATTGGATTCAAATAGCCTGATGTCCGCCGTCGCTCGCTGTCCTGATTTTAATATGACCACATCGCCGGGAACCAATTCGCTGCTATCCACATTTTTAATCAATCCCCCTCGAATGACCACTGCTTCATATTTTACCATTTTGCGAATGGATTCAAGAGCCTTTTCGGCCTTCCCCTCCTGTACAAATCCTACAATGGCATTTATGAGGACTACTCCCAGTATTATGCCTGTATCAAGCCAGTCTTGCAACAGTGCAGTCAGCACCGAAGAAGCTAGTAGAACATAAATCAGGGGATTATGAAATTGTTCCAAAAATTTTTTCCATACAGGTGTTTTTGGTTTTTCAGGTAACACATTCAATCCGTACTTTTCCTGACGTCTTACTATTTCATCCTGAGTAAGTCCGTTTTCACTTGTCTCTAAATAGTCAAAAATTTTTTTGATATCCTGTTGATAAGCCTTCATTCTCATTTACTTAATTTGGTGGTATCAAAAAACATTGATATTTTAAATTTAAAAATGACATTAGTCTGTTTTACAAAAAAATAAGATTTGAAGCCAATTTTGAGATTTAAGACCATTTCAGGAGAGCGTTTTTTCCGATGGCTGATACCTGGCCAATTTGGAATTGCTTTTATCATCACAGTGGTAGTGATGACGGCTGCGATGTGTAAAAATGGATTGAATGTCAGTGGTTTTTTTTCGACACTGGATCAGTGGCAGAGAGGTTTCTGGGATGCTTCTCTGATGGTATTCACAATGCAAATGCTTTTGATTCTTGTCTTTGGATACTCCATTGCCATTAGTCCCAAAATGTACAGGATACTTAAAGCGATAGCTGAACTACCACAAAGCGGTGGTCAAGCAGTTGTAATTGCTACTGTCATCTCCATGGTAGCGTCCTGGCTCAACTGGGGCTTAGGCCTGGTGGCAGGAGCAATTTTTGTGAGACTTGCCGGACATTCGTTACAGAGCAGAAAAAACCCATTTAACTACCCCCTTCTAGGAGCATCAGGATACTCAGGTATGATGATCTGGCATGGTGGCTTATCCGGATCTGCTCCTTTAAAAGCTGCCGAACCCGGGCACTTAAAAAGCATGGTGCCATCTGATATCCCTGTTCCTGACACAATTGAGATCACTTCAACCCTTCTCAGCGGAAGTACTCTTTTGATCACACTTTTTACATGCCTTGCAGTTGTAGCCACAAGTATTTTTCTGTACCGACTCGGATATGTAAATAATCACAATTCTGAAATACCTCCACTAATAGCGGAATCCGCACCCAACGCTGATAGCGTTACTGGAGCAGAAAGATTGGAATTCAACAAGTGGCCTGCATATTTGATTAGCCTGCTGATATTCGGATTTTTGATTCACAAAGGCATCCATGAAAAAAGCCTCGGATTTTTTACCCCAAATGTTGTAATATCAATCCTGCTTGGTACCGGCCTATGGCTTCATGGTAGTTTGAGGGCCTACATGCTATCTATCGACAGAGCAATGACGAGCGCTGCGGGAGTTGTTTTATTGTTTCCTTTTTATTTTGGAATCATCGGTCTTCTAAGATATAGTGGACTCACTACTGAGATCACCGGTTGGTTTGTGGCTCATGCCGGAGTAGGAACTTTTCCTTTATTAGTCTTTGTAAGTTCAGCACTATTGAATCTGCTTATACCCAGTGGGGGCGGACAGTGGGCAGTTCAGGGGCCGATCATACTTGAATCAGGCCTACGATTAGGTATTCCTTTAGAGAATGTTATCATGAGTTTTGTCTATGGGGATCAACTTACCAATATGCTCCAACCTTTTTGGGCCATCCCGCTTCTGTACATTACCCGCATCAAGGCATCTGAATTATTGGGCTACACATTTTTTATCTTTCTGGCAGGACTATTGATCTTTAGCCTTGGCATACTTTTGCTTTTCTGAATTGTTAAGAAAACCGTAGAATCTATGCAAGACATCAATCTGGAAGTGGCCAGGTTACAGAAAGAAATCGAGAGCTACCTTAATCTTGGAAATACAAGCATCATTTTTGAATACAAGGAACGAAACGGCCACATTAAGCTATATGTCATTACCATCAATCCGCGTCACAATCAAAGTTTTCTATTTCACAGCACCGAAGGCATAGACAAAAAAGACTGTCTGGTTAAAATGCTCGATTACATCAAAAATTTCAGATCAAAGGAAAACTCTTACACCATACAATGGACGGTGACCGGTGAAAACGAGTTGCATACATCTTACTTCCGGGCAAAAGATATATTGGAAGCTATCGAAAAACTCCATTATGGACGCGACCCAAACTCGATCACCATTTACAGTGCAGTATTAAATCCAATATCCTAATCTTATGAAGTTTAATCTAATATCTCTTCTTTTTGGCCTTTCTCTGGGATTGGCCGCCCAATCCGGTAGCTTTAAATCCATTCCCGCAGTTGAAATTAAAAATCTTAATGGCAAGACTGTAATTTCCTCCGAGGTGATTTTAAATGGTGAATCGCCAATTGTACTTAGTTTTTGGGCAACATGGTGCAAACCTTGTGTCACGGAACTCAATGCCATCAAAGAGGTCTATGAAGAGTGGCAATCGGAAACCGGTGTAAAAATCATTGCCGTCTCTATAGATGACCCAAGAAATGCATCAAGGGTTAAGCCCTTCGCAAAAGGTCAAATGTGGGAATATGAAATCTTTATCGATGAAAACTCTGATCTCAGAAGGGCAATGAACGTCAATAATATTCCACACACCTTTTTATTAAATGGCAAAGGAGAAGTCTTATGGCAACATACCGGATATATTCCCGGTGATGAAGACAAACTTTACGACCTTATTAAAAAGGTAGCGAGAGGAGAATCACTCTGAGCCTCAATATTCGAAAATAGGAGTTAACGCCTTACAACCAAACGACGGGTTGATTCCGGCCTGCCATTGATATAAGTGGTATACAAATAAATCCCTGGCTTTAAATCAGCCACAGAAATAATGTGCTTTTGATTGTTTGAATTAAATAGCATTGATTTTATGACACGACCCGTCAAATCAGCAAAAGAAATATGGGCGCTTTCATGAGCTTTTAATTCCAATATACATTCAATAAAATCGGATGCCGGATTAGGATACACACCTGCGATGCGATTAGAGGTTTCAACCTTTGAAATGCTAAAGGTCTGAGTCACTTCGAAGGTTACAAGGATGGAAACCGAATCATCAGGGCTTTCATCCACAAAAAAAGTGTACATGATCTGACCGGTTCGTGCAACTCCATCTTTGTCAGGATACACATGCCCTGAAAAATCAACACTATTGGTTGCTCCAGCTGCTATGGTGATACCAATCGGACTAACATTTACTTCAGGCTCAAAACAAAAACCCCAGCAAATTGCATTGCTATCTACCAATGAATTGGATGGATTGTAATGTCTTTTCACCTTTACGGTTTTGGGAGACGAAGAAATGTTGCGCACACTTGCTTTGCCATAAATGTCATCGCTGGTAAACGCATTACCCATTACGAGAGAATCATAATTTACTATTTGAAGCGATTGTGATTGAATGCTCCAGGCTGCCGAAATAAATACAATGAGTAAAAATCTTTGAAACATAGACAAAAAATCATTCAACAAATGTATAAAATTATAAGGAAACTTTTATGATTTTATAAATGATAACCATTAATGGATAAATCGTGTATTTTTGCGCACCGATTCATACGCCTGAGTGGCGGAACTGGTAGACGCGCACGACTCAAAATCGTGTACCGTAAGGTGTGCCGGTTCGATTCCGGCCTCAGGTACAAATCAAAAGCCACCTCTCGTTTTGGGTGGCTTTTTATTAAATTTTTCTTAATACCTTAAATGTAAGCACTCCCTGGTATCACTGGTCTATGAAATTCTATCTTTGCATTTGCATTATCCCGGAATTTACGTAAATGATTTATAAAGGTTACGAAGCAGTAATAGGCCTCGAAATTCACGTTCAACTCAAAACTAAGAGCAAGGCATTTTCAGCAGATCCAATATCATTCGGGGCGAAACCCAATACACAGGTAAACCCTATAAGCCTTGGACATCCTGGAACCTTGCCGGTACTGAATACATCTGCCGTGGAGTATGCAGTGCGACTTGGGCTGGCTTGCCAATCCAACATTACTTCTTTTAACAAATTCGCCAGAAAAAACTATTTTTATGCGGATCTGCCCAAAGGGTATCAAATTTCTCAATACACAACTCCAATATGCACTGATGGTTTCGTCGTTATAAAAGATGCGGACGGTAAAGACAAAACCATCGGCCTGATTCGTATACACATCGAAGAGGATTCAGGAAAGAGCATTCATGACATAGATCCTTATTTTACCTTGATCGATTTGAACAGAGCCGGTACACCCCTGCTCGAAATTGTGAGCAAGCCTGACTTTCGAAATGGGCAGGAAGCTTACAACTACCTTGCAGAAATGAGAAAACTGGTTCGATATCTCGACATTTCAGACGGCAACATGGAAGAAGGCTCTCTTCGCTGTGATGTAAATATATCCGTCCGAAAAGTTGGAACAGAGACATTCGGAACAAAAGTTGAAATCAAAAACATGAACTCTTTCCGCAATGTACAAAGAGCCATTGACTTCGAAATAGTCCGTCAGGTAGATTGCTTAGATAATGGTGACACCATCCCCCAGGAGACCCGCACGTATGACCCGCTGAAGAATACCACCAGTGTAATGCGTACCAAAGAAGATGCCCACGACTACAGATACTTTACCGATCCTGATCTGGCTCCGTTAATCCTGACAGATGAATACATTCAATCGGTGCGCAAGGCAATGCCGGCTCTTCCATGGGAAATAAAAAATACCCTGATTCAAGAGCACGGCCTTTCTGAATATGACGCTGCACAGATTTGCGAGCTTAAAGAAGAAGCTCAGTATTACATGGAATGTATTCAATACAGTTCAAGTTATAAAAATATAGCAAATTACATACTCGGACCCGTGCGTTCATACCTAAACGATAAGGCTATACCAATCACTTCATTTCCAATTAGTCCAATGAAGTTAGCCGAACTGATTCAATTGGTCGATAAGGATTTAGTGAGTCACTCAGTTGCTCAAGGCAAACTATTTCAGGCACTGCTTAAAGATCCAGATGCACATCCCGAACAACTGGCCCGACATCTCAATCTGGTCCAAGTGCGGGACGAAGATGCACTTACTCAAACCGCGAAAGAAGTACTCGATGCCATGCCTGAAAAAGTAGCCCAGTACAAAGCGGGAAAAACCGGTTTGCTAGGCTTGTTTATGGGAGAAGTCATGAAGAGATCTCAAGGAAAGGCAGATCCAAAGCTTGCAACTACAATACTGCATAATCTATTAAATCAAAACTAATATCCACGTCCTAATGAAAATCAAAACCATTTTTATCACCCTTTCTATCACACTGCTGATTGCTTCATCCTGTAGTCTTTTTACTCCAAAAAATCAAGCGGTGCTCAATATGGATATATCCAATACGCGCAAAATTGCTGTTTTGCTCGCTGACACCATGCAGGCAATCACCATTGACTCATTGGACATACCAAGCTCCGGGAGACTTACATACAAAATAAAACTGTCTGAACCCGGCTTTTATGTTCTAGACCTACTCCAGGGTAAGCGGATACCTCTCTATCTGGAGCCTGGTGATTATATTACCATTAAAGCTGATGCTACATCAGACTTTGAGGGAGATATGCTCTCTGGTTCTGAAGGGTTAGAAATTTTGAATCAAATAAATAAAGAAAACTTTATTTCTTTTCAACTTATCGACAGTTTGGAAAATGAGTTGTCTGACGCAGAAAGCAATGGAACGTACAACAGTGAAATCAGGGCTAATCTCGATGCTGCCTACGAATCAAGAGTAAAACAACACCAAAAGGCCCTCTTGGAAATTATTGAAAAATACCACAATAAACTTCCGGTCATTTTTGCATTTTATCAAAGTCTGGGTCAGTATCCTCTGATTAACCCTATGGAGAATTTTGAAATCTTTGAAAAGGTAGAAAAAGGATTAAATAAAAAATATCCAAACAATATGCATTCCATCTTTTTTGCAAACAGAAATGCAAAAATTAAGGAAATGGTTGAATTGGATCGCAAGCGACGCGAAAATGCTGCCCGCATTAAAGAGGGCAACCCTATGCCTGACATTACACTTGCAAATGATGCAGGTGAAATCATTTCGCTGTCATCACTGAAAGGAAAAGCTGTATTGGTAGACTTTTGGGCTGCCTGGTGTCGCCCCTGCAGGATGAATAACCCCAAAATCGTATCTCTTTACAACAAATATAAAAATCAAGGCTTCACAGTCTACAGTGTATCTCTCGATGGAATTCCTAACCAACCCTCGCCTCGCGATGCCTGGCTGGCTGCAATACAGGAAGATAAACTCGACTGGCCATATCACGTAAGTGAGCTTATGGGTTGGAACTCAAGTGTAGTTAATGATTTTGGTATAGAAAACATACCTTACGTAATCCTGCTGGATAAAAATGGAAATATAGCTGCAGTAAATCCTCCAATCGATATGCTGGAATCCATTTTAAAAGGGCTTTTATAATAAATCGATTTAATTAGAAAAGACAAAACCCGCATATTTCGAAATGCGGGTTTTTTAATTACACGTTGAAAGCTGTCTTCGAAATATAGAAATAAGATAAAAACAACGCTATCAAGTTTAGATAAAGAGCTATATTCCATCGTTTAATGGTTTTTTTGAGCTGTAATATCTCATCTTTATCATTTTGATCTAGCTCTACCGGAAACAAGAGAGGATACATCCACAAAGCTTTAATTCTCGTTTGTCGTTCGACAGGGTCTTGCCAATCAAATAATACCAAATCTAATGGCTGAGAAGTTTCTGATTTATTTCTTTTTTTCTCTTGTGCCAAAATCAATCTGTAATGGCAATACACTTTGAGATAATACAACACAAAGAGCGCCATGGTGGTAACAATAAAAATAAAATACCCTAAAAACTGACCTATCATTTATGCACTATTTACTCTATATAATTCCTTCAGCTTAACATACCTTTCAAAAACTCCCCACGCCTGAACCGCACTGATTACAAGGCCCGGCCATCCATCTCTGAAGCCTTGCTGTATAATATAGTGCTTCAGAAAACGAAATAACGGCTTACCGACAATATGTAATAGCCCGGGCTTTATGCCTTTGTAATACAAATCGGTGCTTTGCCATGTTGCATAACGATGGATTTTTTCTATATATTCATTGAATCCCTTATATGTGTAGTGAAGCAGCGGCTCATTAATCAAGCCGATATTTCCACTACAATCCATTTCTTCATGCACAGGCACGTCGGGATAGCGGCACAAACCATCGTTGAAGATCAATCTGATCACTTTATCACCTTGCCAACCGCTGAAGCGGATCCATCGTCCCATAAAATTGTTTTTCCGTCGGATCCAGTAGGCTTTGTATACTCCTGAGTCATTATTTACAATGTTATTGATGTGTTTTTTTAACTCAGATGTCACCTCTTCATCAGCATCAAGTATCAGGGTCCAGCACTTGTCAAGTCGGTCAAGACCGCGATTCTTCTGCTTGGCCGGAGTGTCATAAGGATGTTTTACTATTTCAACACCTTCAAATTCTGAAGCTATTAAATAAGTCATGTCACTGCTATGGCTGTCAAGCATAATAAGCACAACATCAGCCCATCCAATTACACTCTTGAGTACCCGACCTATGTTGTCCTGCTCATTGCCGGCTGTTATTAATACCTGTAATTTACCTGATTTGCTCATATACGCATACGTTCCATTTCTCTCTTTTGGTCACGCTCCTTAATACTTTCTCGCTTGTCAAAGAGTTTTTTGCCACGGACAAGGGCTATTTCCAGCTTTGCAAAGCCTCTTTCAGAGATAAACAGAGATAATGGCACAATGGTAAGACCTTGATTTTTTACAGAATCTCTTAGTTTTTTTAACTCTCTGTGATTCAAAAGAAGTTTTCGATCCCGAAGCGGATCGTGATTCATTATGTTGCCATAAGTGTATTCTGCTATGTGCATATTTTTTACAAAGAGTTCATCTCCTTTGAAGAAGCAATAGCTGTCGGAAAGGTTGACTTTGCTCTGCCGGACGGATTTAATCTCTGTGCCCGTCAGTACTATACCGGCCACATATTTATCCAGCACCTCATACTCAAAGCGCGCTCTTCGATTCTGAATCGAAACTTTTTTTTCCAATTTCCCGGATGACATAGTGCAAAGGTACGTGCATCATGTCAGAGCAATATCGGGCTTTACTTTTTTTGATTCAAGCTGTATGGATACATTTTGTTTGAGTTTATCTGTCGAAGTTTTTCACAAGCATTTGTAGGGTGCAAATCGTTTGTTTTGATTTCAACTGATATAATCACTATGATCTCCGCTTCACCTGACTTTATTTGCACTTGATTCCTTGAGTTTTTTTTTAATTAGTATGTCAAAAGATAACTCCCCTGACATAAAGCCGTTTCTGATTTTTGGCTTGCAATTACATCATCATTCATCGAGCATAAAAATCGGTACGGATGCTGTCCTTTTAAGCGCATCCATACGTAGATATTCTGCTGCACATCGTATTCTCGATATAGGCTGTGGATGTGGTATTATCGGACTTTCGTTTTTGAATAAACACTCTGAATCTAACCTCATTGGATTGGATATACACATGCCTTCCATTACTCAAGCCATTTGCAACGCCCATCTCAACAACCTGTCACACCGAGCAGTCTTTCATTGTCATGATTTTCTGAATTATACATCAGACCTATTCTTTGACCTTGTCGTAAGCAATCCTCCTTTTTTTTTAAATCAACTCCATTCACCCAATGATGTAAGAAATAATGCCAGGCATGGGGACAACAACTTGTCAATATATCGTCTAATTGAAAAAGCCGGTTTGATAAATACGAAGGAATTAGTAATGATAATTCCTGAACAAATAAAATGTATGGTGCTGGATAAAGCAGAGTCATGCCAATTTTATCTGACCCGTGAAATAACAATTTTTTCCAAACCCGACTCCAGACCACCTATACGGGCTATCTTATTTTTTACTCGAGAAGAAGCAACAGAACCTCCTGAAAATCTAAAATTAACAATTCGAAACTCAAATAATAGCTTTAATGCTCAATACCTGGACTACGTGTACGACAGTTGATTCATCTCGGGCGACAGATTTAGAAAATAAAAAAGGAGGTTGCAGCTTATTTGAGAAATAAAAATAAAAAACTTAAATCTGAGCAGAATTCCAACAATATGATTATGAAATCGTTAAAAAAATTGGATTTTTGCATGTGGGAATATGAAAAACGTAACTGAAATATTAATTGGAAAAAACAATGGTGCACATATACCACTCATTGCCGGGCCATGCAGTGCAGAGAGCCATGAGCAACTTCGCTTGACTGTTTTGGAATTGATTAAAATTCCAAACCTTATTGCTGTGCGTGCGGGTGTATGGAAACCTAGAACCCGACCGGGTAGTTTTGAAGGAATCGGTGAGCACGCCCTCCACTGGATCAACGATGTAAAGCAGGAAATCGGAGTAAAGTTTGCAGTAGAAGTAGCCAATTCATGGCAGACAGAATCTGCTTTGAAAGCAGGTATTGACATCCTGTGGATTGGAGCCCGCACCACGGTCAATCCGTTTTATGTGCAGGAAATAGCCGAAGCGCTTAGAGGCACCAATGTGCCCGTGATGATTAAAAACCCTATCCACGCAGACCTTGGTCTTTGGATTGGTGCAGTGGAGCGACTTAAAAAAGCAGGACTTAACCGGCTTGTGGGGGTTCACAGAGGATTCTTTACGTCAGGCACCAGTGTTTTCAGAAATGATCCTAAATGGGAAATTCCTGTGGACTTCCGTACGTTTATGCCAGATGTGCCCTTGTTGTGTGACCCCAGCCATATATCCGGTAAGCGAGATTATATATTGGAAATCAGCCAGGCAGCCCTTGATTTGGAAATGGATGGTCTGATGATCGAATCTCACTACCGCCCTGAACAAGCCCTAAGTGACTCTGACCAACAGGTAACTCCTGCACATCTAAAGGAAATCATGTCCGCCCTGATTCGCCGTGAAGAAATTCCCACTAACTCAAATGCTCTGGAATCCCTCTCTCAACTAAGACATCTTATCGACGAACTAGATCATGAAATACTCCATCTGCTTGAAAAGAGAAAGCACATCGTCGAAACCATTGGAGAGCTGAAACGAAATAATAACATTACAGTTTTACAATTTAAACGCTGGTTTGAGATCGTTAACGACCGAAGCCAATTAGCCCGTATTTTAGGTCTTGATGAAGATGTGGTTCTTGAGATTTTCCAACTTATACATCGATCAAGCATTAAGATTCAACAACAAATTCTTCAGGGTAAAACATCCGAAGTTTGAAAATAGTGTATGGTCAATTATTCGCATCTGAATGATGGGACCGATGTACATATTTCGAATATTTAAGGCTTGCTTCTGTTTAAGAATTTTTTTTTGAAATTTGGAGAATGAAAACTCCTTTAACTCCAATTGCCCCGATCTACTTTATAATTGTATTATTTATTCTTTTTTCGTGCAGTAAATCTGTTGAAGATCAGTATTCGCCTTTTCAATTTTTGACCCCTGATACCAAAGTGGTGATACACATGCATCGCCCTGAAGTCTTTTTTTCATCAATAAAAGACCACCCGGTTTTCTCCTCTATCAAACCGACTGACCTGTATAAATACATAGCCCGGGATATTGAAATGCTTAGGCTGCTCGCAGGTGACAGTTGTATAAGATACTCCTCGGAAAAGCCTTTGGTGGCAGGATTAGTCCTTACCGGAGCCAAGGAGTATGGTTGGATTTTCTTCACTCAACTTTTCGGAGAACTTACTCTATCTGTCGATTCATCCCTCTACTCCATAAGTTCACATCTTTATGAAGGTGAAATCGTCTATGAAATCACAAGTGCCGTATCAAATGGTTTTTTCTTGGCACAATCGGGCAATATTTGCCTAATCAGCCGTCACAAAGTCCTTATTGAAGAAGCCCTTCGAACCAAAAAAGGCTCCCATTCACTGGAAGAGGTACCGGCATTTAAAGAGATTTTTAAAACGGTAAACAAAAAAGATCCATTTAATGTGTTGATTAACCTCAAAGAGTTTTCAGAACTGACCAATGTTCTACTACCAAGCTATAAGAAGAAGTGGCTCAGCCAATTAGGCCAATGGGCTGCCATGGATGTCGATATTTCTGAGCCAATAATCAGATTAGATGGATTGATACAAGTACCAGACTCTCAGGGTCACTTTTTGTCTGTTTTGGCACAAAATACCCCAGTCGAAAAAAAACTAAGTCATTTGCCCATTCCCCAATTTGTAAATGCATTTGTGCATGTAAATCTCGGGAACTATGCCACGTTCTACCGAAAATACACCGAATATCTGGATCAAAACAACAAGCTCATAAAACACCAAAAACTTTGGGAAAATGATCTCAAAGCCTTTCCAAAAGGCACCATTCAGGATCATTTGAAGGGAGAGTTCGGCATTTTTTTTATTAACCAGGTCAATGATCTGTCTAGAGTTTTTTATTTCCGGACTACAAATGCCTCTAAAACTTCAGAACTCTTGCAGCTATCAAATACCAACAAACAACCTCTTTCATACAGAGGATATTCTATATATGAAATTTCAAACTTCAAAATTCTGAACGCTTTATTTGCCAACTTTTTAAATGAAATGAACGCAGGATTTTACACTGCGATCGGCGATTTTATCGTATTGGCAGAAACTGAAGTCATATTATACAATTGCATCAACGCCTGGGAGGAGTCAAGTCTTCTGACTAAGGATAAAGAATTCGAAAAATTCACAGCAAAATCCAGCCACACCGGACATCTGATTGCATACTCCAAAAAAAGTCATTTTCAAAAATTTCTTCTACACCAGCTAACGAAAAAAAATGATAAACTTTTACAATTATTAGAACAGTTTGGAGACCAAAATCAATCCCTGCTCCAGGTTAGTTTTTTGAATCAAAATGCATATATTTCATTTGTGCATGCAAATGAGTCAACTGATAATCAGCTCTTAAGGCAATTATGGACATTGAGAACATCAGATATCAGTTACGGTCCTGTGACGGTAACCAACCACGTAAATCAAAGTGATGAAATTTTATACCAGGACACAAAGGGAACTCTCTACGTGCTCTCCGTTGATGGGACTACCTTATGGAAAAAACAATTGGATGCTCCTATCATATATTCTACTCAATGGGATATGTATAAGAACAGTAGATTGCAGCACTTGCTCGTAACGCAACACAGCATTTATGTACTTGATCGAAATGGAAATGATGTAAAACCCTGGCCCATACACATGAAAGGCAGCATCACAGCAGCAGCATTAATGGATTATGAAAAAAACAAAAATTACCGTTTAATCGTAGGAGAAGGTACAACACTTCATAACTTAGATACTGAAGCCAGGCCCGTAAAAGGATGGCAACTTACGAAACTTTCGGCTGCGTTGGCCTACAAACCTACACATTATTCATTTAAGGATCGCGATTACCTGCTCTTTCAGCTTCAAGATGGCGCCATTCTCGTCACCGACAGAACAGGTGTATCCCGATTAAAAACCAATGCATACCCATATAAAACTCAAAATAAGGTAAAATTGATTTTCCCAACAGATGACAAACCTTGGTTTGTAACATTGACCAAATCAAATGGTGAACAAGTAAACATTTTTCAGAATGGCACATTGGACAGTATTAAAATTTTTCAAGGAGCGGAATTTGGTTATCTGCAGCACGAAGATGATTTTCTCGGATACTCTTATGGAAACAAAGTGGTAGTAAGTGACTTTAAAACATTTTTTGAAAGCAGACTGCCATTTAATCCAACATACGCTCCGATTCGGTTAGAAGTAGAAGAAAGTGTGGTGTATGCTGTGGTTAGTTCTGTAGACGAAAAAGTCGCCTTGATCGGCAGTAACGGCAAGATGATCGATGGCTTTCCGGTATATGGTTCTGCTCCGCCTATCTTCGTAAGAACGACTTCAAATGAGGAAATCCTGCTTCTGACGCAATCAAATCAGGGTCACCTGATTGCATACGGAATCAACAAAAAACTTTTTATCAAGTCCTGATTCAGAGAAGTTTGTCAATGGCCTCCGCCAGTTTTCGATCCTTATCCGTGACGATACCGCCAGCGTCGTGGGTATTTAGTCGAATTTCAACCCGATTGTACACATTGTTCCAATTGGGATGGTGGTTCATCTTCTCTGCCAAAAAGGCAACACGGGTCATAAATCCGAATGCTTCGATGAAATCCTTAAATTCAAATTTTTTTACAAGTGTATTGTTTTCTTCCTGCCACATGACCTGAATTTTTTTTATTCACAACACGCAATGCAAGCGCATGTTCAACGGTTGAGATTTTAAGTAGCTTGCTCATGAATGTTTTGCATGTCAGTTGGGTGGCTTTTGGCAGTGGTTAATTGTTGTAGGATTTTTTAGGAGGAAATGCGGTTTTGGGGTCACTTTGTACACGACATATAAGGTATAAACTTTCTATGGAGTTGTTGAGTGGATTTTTTCAGTATTTAATGTACTGAGAGAAAGGTTTTACATGGCACATTGATTCAATGGCGAGAATGACCGAATGACTTCGTGCAGGGGGACTTTTAATCGATCCGGAATGGGCAATGAAGGCTAAGAGAGGTACAGTTTAATTTCATCTGCAATTCTCAGCGCAGCATCTCCTTTGCCATACAAATCTTTTTCAAAATCGGGAGAAGACTGTACCCCCTTGTGAAAAGCTGCTGCGATGCGGTCTGACTGCCAGCCGGCGAGAATATTGTATCCACCCTCGACGAGCTCTACCCATTCGGTCTCTTCGCGCAGAGTGATACAGGGTTTTTTGAAGAAAAAAGCTTCTTTTTGTAGTCCACCACTGTCTGTCAGTACTGCCCGGCATGCATCCAGTAAAACCAGCATGTCAAAATACCCTACCGGATCGATACATTGAAATTTCGGTACGATGGTGTGGGATTGAAGCATCTTGCGTGTGCGGGGGTGCAGGGGTACAATTACAGGTATTTCGGCGTGTATGAGGTTCAGCCCATTGACTATGCCGGCGAGTCGCTCGGGGTTATCCGTGTTTTCCTGGCGGTGTATCGTGGCCAGGACAAAAGTTTTGCCCGACAGATTCAGATCTTTTAGGATGCTGGTCGAAGTTTTGGCCTTCTGCACATAATACAATGCCGTATCGTACATCACATCTCCGGACCTTACAATTTTTGAGGAGAAATGGGAGTAGCCCTCATTCATCAGATTTTGAATGGCAGTCTCCGTAGGGCAAAAGAGAAGGGAAGAAATTCTGTCGGTTACGATCCGGTTGATTTCTTCAGGCATCTTCATGTTGAATGACCTCAGCCCGGCCTCGACGTGTATGACCGGAATATGTAGTTTCACAGCTGCCAAAGCCCCTGCCAGGGTGGAGTTTGTGTCGCCAAACACCATTACGGCAGAGGGATTTTCCTGCAGGATGATGCGCTCTATTCCTTCTATCATGCGACCTGTCATGGCACCATGTGAAAGAGAGTGTATCTCGAGCCGGTGTGTAGGCTGAGGGATTTCCATTTCCCTGAAAAAGACATCCGACATTTTCTCATCAAAGTGCTGGCCGGTGTGCACAATAATTTCTCGGATACCAATGCGTTTAAAGGCACGACTCACGGCAGCGGCCTTGATGAATTGGGGTCGTGCTCCCAAAACGGTTAGAATTTTATGATCTGACATGTAGATGGTGAATTATATCGGAAATTTTTTTTGCAATATTTTTTCTCGAAAATGCTTGTATGGTGTCGGATTGAACGGTTAATGTATTTGATTTAAACCTTTCATATAAATCCGTAAGAACGGATACAGCCTTCTCAAAATTTTCGAACCCGATGGTGTCGCCGGCTTTTGTTTCCCTTAATATCTGGCTCATATCTCCATCCTCAGGACCAATGCCCAGGATGTACCGGCCGGCGGCCAGGTATTCGAAAAGTTTTCCGGTGATGATGCCGGCAGCATTCGGAGTATTGTTGACGACAAGCAGATTAATCCGGGAAGATTTTTGATATTTCAAAGCTTCGCTTCTGGGGACAAACGGGATATGGTCCAGGTGATTTCTGAGTCCATTCTCGTCTATGCTTTTGAGAATGCTTCCATCTACTTTTCCAACCAGACGAATGAGGAGATCCCTGCTGAAGTCCTCTTTTATCTCACACAGATTTTTCAGACTTTTCCACAAAACATCCGGATTGCGTGTTGGCGGCATGGTACCAACGTGTGTAATGACAAATCTGCTGTCAGGAACTTCCTCTGCGGCATCAAAATCATCCATATCAAAGCCATTGGATATAAGGTAAACTGGTGTGCGGGTCTTGGACTCAAATTCTTTTTTCATGTCATTTGATACAACAAGTACTGCATCCGCAGTATCGAGGACCTTTTTTTCCAGGCGATGATGCCGGTCATCTGCCCATTTTGTCAATTTTAAATCTGCGTAATAATCAATATTCGTCCACGGATCTCTGAAATCCGCTATCCATTTAATGTCAAATATTTTTTTCAGACCTAGTCCGATCAAATGCATCGAATGGGGAGGTCCGGTAGTGATCAGGGTATCAACAGGATTCTTTTTTAAATAATCGGACAAAAAGTTTACAGATGGTCTTATCCAGAAAACGCGTGCATCAGGAATAAACACATTGCCTCGAATCCAAACCCCAAGTTCGCCAATCAAGGATTTTTTTTTACCTAGTTGTGTAAATCCAAAACCGGTCTCTTTTTTCTTAATTCCAGTCAAAAACTGGTAGATGGAGTAAGGTTCAAAAATTCGGGTCTTAAGAATAACGATACCACTGGGCACCTCGCCAGATGTCGAGGGATCTTCGTAGATCAATTCGGGATTTTCAGGCGTGTAAATAAGTGGTTGCCAATTCAGATCGAGCAGGTGTTTCGAAAACCTGAGCCATCTCTGCACGGCTATCCCTCCCGAAGGCGGCCAGTAGTAGGTGACGATGAGGACCTTGTTGTTCAATGCAGGGTAATAAATGCCTAATCAGCGGGCAAAAGTACATCGTCTGTTTAAAGGTGCTTCCACAGAATTGTCCGCTGTCAATAGTTCCGGGGATTGTATGGCACAACCAATCAGACACCGTAATTAGTTTTTTAATGTTATTTTCAAATCTAAAGGCATTGATATGTTTGCCTTTCGAAAATTATTCATACAAAATGTGCGGAATCTCCGGGTTTGTGGACAGGCGATTGGCCGACGAAGAGGCCAGACATGTTCTGAGTCAAATGGTAAAGAGTCAGGCACATCGCGGCCCGGATGATTTTGGGACGGAAAATCCCACAAAGGGGGTATGGTTTGGCCATAATCGCCTATCTATCATTGACTTATCGTCTGATGGCCATCAGCCAATGGCCCGTAACCACCTCACCATTACATACAATGGAGAAATTTATAATTACCTGGAAATCAAAACTGAATTAGAATCTCTTGGATATAGATTCACAAGCAAGTCTGATACAGAAGTAATACTCTATGCCTATGCGCAGTGGGGTACCGGATGCGTAGAGCGCTTCAGGGGAATGTGGGCATTTGCCATCTGGGATGAAAGCGAAAAAACACTCTTCTGCAGCCGTGACCGTTTTGGAATAAAACCCTTTCACTATGTCTGCGATGATGAGTCTGTCTACTTTTCAAGCGAAATAAAAGCGCTGAAATACTCCAGATTGTATTCAAGTGAGCTGAATCCATTTCAACTGATGCGCGATATTCAGCTCGGATGGTCTGTGTATTCAGATGAAACACATTATTTGAAAATCAAACAACTAAGACCCGGAGAAAATCTCATATTCAAAGCCGGAAAACTTTCCTTGATTCCATATTACCGCCTCATCGCCCGTCCTATGGACAGAGGAGAAACAAATCTTTCAATGGAATTTAGAAACCGGTTTTTTGACAGCATTCGTCTGCATATGCGCGCCGATGTAGAGGTGGGAAGCACTTTCAGTGGCGGGATTGATAGTTCTGCTGTGGTCTGTGCGGTACAGCATATCTACCATCCCGATAGATTTCAAACCTTCACTGTATGGTATGAGCAAGCCGATGAGAGGCCGTTTGCCAGTCAGGTATGGAAGATGTATCCGTCAATAGTGCATCACACGCTTCAGCCTGATACATCTGAGCTGTCTGAGGCATATATCCGCGCAACCCGCCAGTATGACATTCCGGTATCCGGCAGTTCGTATTTGTCGCAGTATTTTGTGATGAAATATGCCCATCAGTGCGGAATAAAGGTGCTGCTCGACGGTCAAGGCAGTGACGAATATCTGATGGGATACCTCCATTCACTCTACCGGCTCTTTGCCACCTATCTCAGAAGGGGAAGCGTAGCCGCATTTGTCAGGGAGCTTTTCACTTTTAGCAAAATGCAGCATTGGAAAGCACCGAAGGTTGCAGACCTGGTGTTTAAGTCGCTGCTCAGCACATTTTTATCCGAGCACAATCTGTATAAACTGGAATATCATCATTTTTATCCCAATGCTTTCCGGGGGGGAGAGGATACACCTTTCTTTCTGCCAATTGCGGATCCGGAGCCCCTCCGAAACTTTTCCTGGCATCTGATTTACAGCACGATCTTGCAGACTTTGCTAATGCATGAAGACCGCAACTCCATGGCTTTCAGCATAGAGGCACGTGTGCCCTTCCTGGATCATCTGCTGGTAGAATTTGGATTCAGCGCACCCCTGAAGGAAAAAATTTCCAATGGATATACTAAACACATTCTGAGAAAAGCCCTATCTGACATCATGCCGGACAATATCACCTGGAGAATTGACAAAAAAGGATTTGTAACCCCCGGTGAAGTAATCTGGCTGAGAAATCAGCTGCGCTGGCTGCTCGACGAATCCATGGAACTGCCGGGAATAGATGCAAGGGTTTGGAAACAAGAGAAGAAGAAATTCTTGACAGGGAATGACAAAAATGCCCGATGGATTTGGCGGGTAGCCTCTGCCAATTACTGGTATAAAACATTGAATGTATCGTAAATCCTCGGCACATGACACGATTGCATTCAAATTCCTGAAACACGGTCTTCGCTAATTCGAACTTTTCCCCGTGGAAAAATACCTTTGTGCCATGAAACCGGATCTTCGATCCCTTAGTCGCGATAAGTTAGAACAGTACATCCTGTCCCTGGGCGAAAAACCATTCAGAGCCCGTCAGATTGAGACGTGGCTGTGGCAAAAAAACTGTACTGACTTTGACCAAATGAGCGACCTTCCTAAATCGCTGAGGCAAAAGATCGCTGAGGACTATTCCATTCACATCATTCAAGTAGACCAAATACAGCGAAGTGCGGATGGTACAATAAAAAATGCCGTGAGGCTTCGGGACGGTCTCGTGGTCGAAAGTGTGCTGATACCCACAGATAGGCGGATCACTGCCTGTATCTCAAGTCAGGTAGGATGTAGCCTTGATTGCAGGTTTTGTGCCACCGCCCGACTGAAGCGAATGAGAAACCTCGATGCACAAGAGATCTTTGACCAGGTCGTAGCCATTCGAGAGCAGGCCAGACTCTACTTTGATCGCCAGCTGACCAACATTGTATATATGGGTATGGGCGAACCACTGCTCAATTATTCCAACGTAATTCGCTCCATTGAAAAAATCACTTCCTCAGACGGCCTTGGCATGTCTGCCCGGCGAATTACCCTTAGCACTGTGGGCATAGCCAAAATGATCAAGACCCTGGCCGACGACAACCCCGGTGTCCGACTGGCAGTCTCTCTGCATTCCGCGATCGATGAAGTGCGGTCGCGCATCATGCCCATTAATCAGAGCAATGACCTCTGTACACTCACAGAAGCACTCGAATATTGGTATGCCCGTACCAAAAG
The DNA here is from genome assembly GCA_937929815.1 of uncultured Flavobacteriales bacterium. Classification (GTDB taxonomy): domain Bacteria; phylum Bacteroidota; class Bacteroidia; order Flavobacteriales; family Schleiferiaceae; genus Thermaurantimonas. The sequence goes on from CALFUW010000059.1 coordinate 43,277, forward strand.
CAGAATTACATTCGAATACGTAGTATGGAAAAATATAAACGATCGCGATGAAGACATTCGGGCTTTGGTCAAGCTCTGCAAGCGTTTACCCGCCAAGGTAAATCTGATTGAGTACAATGCCATTGGTGATCCTAATTTTGAACAAGCCGAGCCACACCGCATCGAAGCGTATAAAAATGCCCTCGAAGATATTGGGGTCATTGCAAAAATCCGCAGAAGCCGAGGCAAAGACATTGACGCAGCCTGCGGACAATTAGCCAACAAAAACGACGTTGCATTCGAAACACTACAAAAAAGCAAAACAGATTCTTTCTAGCAATTAGCAGTACTCATAATTTTACAAAATCCTCTATTACAAACTAAATTAGTAGAAGACAAATTACTTAAACTACTTTTTGGTGCGTTATTGAGTTAAACTCCAATCAGTAGACAACCACCGTCAACAAAGAAAATTTGTAATAGAGTATACAAAATTTGTTCATTGGTTCATCTTCAAATAATATTTCAAATAAAACAAGGCATTAATGCTTTTGAATAAAATTATACATATTTTTGAAGACTAGAGACTTTATTTGAACTTTCTTTGAAAATTAAGAACAATTATTTTACTGAAGAACAAGAGCAAACAGCAAGGTTTGCCAAAGCCTTGGGGCACCCTGTCCGCATAGCCATTTTGGAACTGCTTAATTCTCAGACGTGCTGCTACCACGGCGATATGGCCGAAGAACTTCCCATTGCCAAATCAACCCTCTCACAACATTTGAAAGAGCTGAAAGACGCAGGTTTGATTCAAGGCGATATTACACCCCCATCCACACGATACTGCATCAACCGAGAGAATTTTGAGCTTGCCAAAGCTTTGTTTAACAAGCTTTTGAGATAATTTTTTTTGAAATGCGTTCGTAATTCTACGAATTTCGAATTTGTGTTCGTATATTTGCGAACAAATTGATTTAATTGCAAAAAACATGACAGAGATTAAAGTCCTGGGCCCCGGTTGCCCAAAGTGCAAAACCACCTACAATAATGTACTAGAAGCACTCAAACAAACAGGCATTGAAGCCAATGTGGTAAAAGTAGAAGACATTGAAGAAATGATGAAGTACAATGTGCTCACCACGCCCGTTTTGATGATTGATGAAGAAATCAAAATAAAAGGCAGAGTGGCTCAGGTAAATGAAATTATTGAACTTTTGAGATGATTTGAAGATGAATTGATGATATGATTTGAAGATGAATTGTTGATATGATGAAATGATGAATCAAATCAAACAATCTTCAAATCAACTAATCTTCAAATCAAACAATCTTCAAATCAAACCATCAACGATATGGAAAATCAAACATTAGTAAAAGAAATTTGCCCAACTACCACGCAAAAATGGGTAAAAAACGGAGCATTATTAGTAGATGTCCGTGAAAAAGACGAAGTAGCTCAATTAGCGTATGACGTTCCCAACATCATTAACATTCCGCTTAGCGAATTTGAAGAACGCTATAGCGAAATTCCTAGAGACCAACCGGTAGTAATGGTTTGCAAAGGTGGTGGAAGAAGTTTAAGAGCCGCTGCATTTTTAGTAAATCATGGCTATACCAATGTAGTGAATATGCAACACGGAATTGCTCGTTGGGTGCAAAAAGGCTTCCCTACCAAAGGCGATACATCGGTGGTTACGGGTAACGGTTCGTGTTGTTCAAGTTCGGGTTGTTGCTGATTTGAAAATTCGTTGATTTGAAGATGAAACGATTTGAAGATTAGATGATTTGAATATTTATTAACTTGATTGGTCAATCTTCAAATCAAATCATCAACCCATCTTCAAATCATATTATCAACACATTTTCAAATCAACAAATCTTCAAATCAAATAATCTTCAAATCAAATAATCTTCAAATCAACTATGTTCGACTGGCTACAACACTTCGCAGATTGGCTCATCTACTCTGTTTTTGGTTTAGGTGAAGATACCCATTTAGGCGCAGCATTAAATTTCTTTGTGTACGACACACTGAAAATTCTCATTTTGTTATTTGTGATTGTGTATTTAATGGGAATTGTAAATGCATATTTCCCCATAGAAAAACTTCGCACATATTTAAATCGTAAAAAACTCCACGGATTGGAGTATTTATTTGCTGCTGTATTTGGTGCTATCACACCTTTTTGTTCCTGTTCATCGGTTCCTTTGTTTATTGGTTTTGTGCAAGGCGGAATTCCATTGGGAGTCACTTTTGCTTTTCTCATTACTTCGCCATTGGTCAACGAAGTAGCCATTGCGATGTTTCTCGGAATGTTTGGTTTAAAAGCAACGCTCATATATGCAGGTTCGGGAATTTTGCTTGGAACAGTCGGTGGTTGGCTTTTAGGAAAACTTAACCTTGAACCCTTGCTTTCTGATTGGGTAAAGAAAATTCTGGAAAACAAAATGCAACAAGGCGAATATGAAGAAGAAAAGCTGAGTTTTCGCCAACGAATACCAGATATTACCCGCAGTGCCTGGGACATTGTAAAAGGTGTTGTTTTGTATGTGATTATCGGTATTGGTATTGGTGCAGCTATGCACGGTTATGTGCCTGAAAATTTCTTTGGGCAATATTTAGGTGGTGGGCAATGGTGGACAGTTCCGCTTGCTGTCATTCTTGCTGTACCGATGTATGCCAATGCCGCAGGGATTGTCCCCGTAATTCAGGTTTTTGTTGCCAAAGGCGTTCCGCTAGGGACAGCCATTGCCTTTATGATGGCAACCGTTGGCCTATCTATCCCCGAAGCCACTTTACTCAAAAAGGTAATGACAATTAAATTGATAGCCATCTTTTTTGGAGTGGTGACTGTATTTATCATGTTTTCGGGATACTTATTCAATATCGCACTTAAATAATTTTAGAAAATGGACAAGAAAACCTTAGAATCTCAAATCAAAGATCGCATAGCCAAAATTCAAATAGAAGTACAGGAATTGAAAGAAATGGCCAACCCTGTGGCACCAGACAATGCTATTGGTAGAGTCAGCCGAATGGATGCTATCAACAATAAAAGTATCGTAGAAGCCTCGCTTCGAAACCTAGAAAACAAACTCAAAGGCTTGGAATATGCCCTGCAAAATTTATCTAATCCCGAATTTGGCTATTGTGCCAAGTGCAAGCAACCCATCCCTGAAGGGAGAATACTGCTGATGCCCGAAAGTAGATTTTGTGTAAAATGTAGCTAAAACAATGAAAACCAAAACACAACTATTCCTTGAACTTTGGATAGAAGCCCGAACACGATTTACCAATCAAATCAATTCCATTTCAGAAGAAGATTTGAAAAAGAAATTACCGCCTTCACAAAATTCTGTCGGCTTTCTCATTCGCCACATAGGCGATGTGGAGTTGCTTTTTGCCAAAAATGTATTTGGCGATAGCTTGGTAAAAGTTTCTGCCAAAACCGTTATTGAAAAACGTGATACAGGCGAATGGACAGACTTAGAAGCCTTGAAAAATTATGTTTCTGAATCTTTTGAAAAACTGAAAGCAATCGTAGAAAAGCAAACTGATGAAGATTGGGAAAGCACCATCACTACCAAAGAATTTGGGACAAAAACTAAAGCAGAAGCCTTTGGAAGAATAGTGTCGCACACGGCTTACCACGCGGGGCAGTTGGCAATCATCAATAAATACGGAAAATGAAAACACCTGTATTTACAGTGCTATTCTCAATCGCTTGTGTCAAAAATGTACTTGCACAAAACATTGACATAGCAGGCTTGTTTCCGACACTTGACCATAGTGGGCAATTAAGCAATCGCTTTTCATACAACAATTATTGGTTTGGAGCCATAAAACCTTATGCTTCGGCAGAAGGCTCTGCTCGTGCATTGTATCTCTATGCTGAGAATGGTTTAAGTTATAATATTACAGACAAACTTTCTTTTACCAATTCCTATGTTTATGAAAGGCAACAACCTTTTGAAACGAATGCTAGAAACGAACACCGTCTTTTTCAGCAGTTCACATTAAAGCTACCTGTGCAGCAAGCCACTTTCAAACAACGCATACGCTTTGACGAAAGATGGATTGAAAACACGGAAACCCAAAAATTTCACTTTTCGCACAGAATACGCTATTTACTGGGTGGCACAGTTCCATTTTCAGATAAATGGTATCTGATGTCGTACACAGAATTTTTCTTCAACACCACGAAAGGAGCACAATTTCAGTTCAACGAAAACTGGTCGGCACTCCAGTTAGGCTATAACTTCAATGCGAACAACGCTATTGAGTTTGGCTATCTGTTTGTAGGTTGGATAAAGGACAACCACAACAATTGGTTTAACCAACACTACCTGCAAACTACGTGGGTCAGTAAATTAAATTTTAACAAACATAAAACACTCTAAAAATGAAAGCAACAAACATCTTTTCCGCCGTCGTAACAATTATGATGTTACTACTCACCGCTTGCAGTAGCGAAGCACAAAACGCCAAGCAAAATTCTGCTGCAACGTATGAATCTAAAATTGAAGTCATACAGTTTCATTCTGAACACCGTTGTATGACTTGCCAAAAGATTGAAGCACTGACCAAAGAAACGCTAAAAAGTTATCCAAACATTCCGTTTTTCTTAGTGAATGTGGACGACAAAAAGAATGCAAAGCAAGCCGAACAGTTTGAAGCCACAGGAACTGCCCTTTTTCTATACAACCCAAAAACAGGTAAGAAAAAAGACTTGACCGATTTTGCTTTTATGAATGCAGGTAACAAAGAAAAATTTATGGAAGGATTGAAGAAGGAGATTAATCGATTTGAAGATTGATTGATTTGAAGATGGGTTGATCTGAAGATTGATTGATTTGAAGATTGATTGATTTGAAGATGGGTTGATTTGAAGATTAACAGATTTATTAATTTGAAAATGTATCGATTATGAGAAATGATAAGGAGAATGAAATTGTAAATGTGAGTTTTGAGTTTGCCTTGAAAATCATTGCTTTTTGCGAAATGTTAGAAGAAAACAGAAAATATGTAATTGTACGGCAGTTACTAAAATCAGGAACTTCCATAGGTGCAAACATCAGAGAAGCCCAAAACTCTGAAAGCAAAGCAGATTTTATTCATAAAATGAAAATTGCAGCTAAAGAAGCAGACGAAACAGAATATTGGATTCAACTGTGTAAAGCATCTGAAAACTATCCATTTGACCCTGAACTTGAAAAGGCAATCCAAAGCATCATCAAACTTTTGGGTAAAATATTAGGCACACTCAAACGCAACCAATAAATCAATCAATCTTCAAATCATCTCATCAAAACATCTTCAAATCATATCATCAAACAATCTTCAAATCAAAAACTATGGAGTGGCTAAATGAAATAGCACAAAACCGCGAAACACCAATTTTAGCTGCATTCGCTTTGGGTTTGTTGACAGCTATTGCTCCTTGCCCACTGGCTACCAATGTAACGGCTACGGCATATATTGCAAAGACTATATCTGACAAGAAAAAAGTTTTGTTGAGTGGTTTGCTCTACACCTTGGGCAGGGTTTTTTCCTATACCTTAATTGGTGCAATCATCTATTTTGGTGCAAGCAAATTTCAAGTTGCCAAGCTTTTTCAAGGCAATGGAGAAAAGTACATTGGTTTTGTATTGGTTATTTTAGGTTTGATAATGTTGAATATTATCAAATTCAACTTTATCAAAGGCGGAAATTTTACTGACAGGTTATCTGAAAAATTCAAAACCAAAGGGTTACTAGGTTCATTTTTATTAGGTGCTTTATTTGCTTTAGCATTTTGCCCCTATAGTGGAGCTTTATTTTTTGCAATGCTCATTCCAATGACCCTTTCTGCTGATGCTGGCTTGGCTTTACCCGTTGTATTCTCGTTTGGGACAGGATTACCCGTAATATTGTTTGCCTTTGTAATTGCGTTCAGTTTGGAAAAATTAGGAATGTATTTTAAAGCGATTACCAAAGCTGAAAAAGTAATGCGATTCGTAGCAGGTTTGGTTTTCATTCTGACAGGATTGTATTACATCAATATTTATTTTAAGTTGATTTGAAGATGAGTTGATTTGTAGATTTGAAGATGAATTGATTTGAAAATTTGAAGATGAATTGATTTGAAAATTTGAAGATGAATTGATTTGAAGATGAATTGATTTGAAGATGAATTGATTTGAAGATGAGAATTTATCTAATTTTTTTGTTCATTGCTTTATTGGTTTCTTGTAATTCAGAACATACAAGTGAAAAAATCTCTTTTGAAACAATCGACACAGACTTTTCAAAAGGAAGACTAAACTACAAGCAAAAAATTACCATTAACGATTTAGAAAAATTTCACGGTCATTTATGCGACGGATTGGTAGTTGGTGCGTTAGCGGTGCAAGAAGCAATGAAAGAGCTTTATCCAAACAAACCTATTGACCGAACCAACCTACGCATTGTAAGCAAGCCGTCACCCTGCCTGACAGATGTTGCCATATATCTAACAGGTGGACGATACCAATTCAATACCTTTTATGTGGACACAGATTTTGAAGGACTATTCATCATCCAACGGATTGACGATTTAAAAACGGTAAGTGTTTCCTTAAACAAGGGCGTAAAACCAACACCAATTGACAGTTTAGGAAACATTGCTATTCAGCAAAACCTTTCCCCCTGCGACATTGACCATTTGCGAAAACTAGAAGACGACTTTACAGCAACGCTTCTACAATCAGACCCGACAAAACTTTTTACGGTGAAGGAAATTTTCGGTTTTAAATGGACCCCAAATACCCGAAACGATTACCTAAAAACAGACATTCTGAACAAAAACCTCCCCGAATGTACGGAGCAGATATAATTTAAATTTCCGGGATTATAATTTGTAAAATCCGTAGGTCACCCATGTAAATTAAGGCCTGAAATAACCCTTATCGAATCAGATAGATGTATCCGCTGGTTCGGGGTTTATCCTGTTCTGAATTACTGTCTATATCTGATCCCGGCCAACGAGTTCCGTCGATAAACATCGCCTTGATTTTCCAAACGTAGGTGCCGGAGGGCAACTCAGCTCCTGTATTAAAATGGCGTCCGTTCCAGCCAACGGCGGGCTGCCGGTCTGGGGTAAGCTCTGAAGTTCGGAAGACTAAATTGCCCCACTGATCAAAGATGAGGAGTTCGTACTCGCGAAGAGAGTGTCCTTTAGGGAGAAACACCCCGGCCTCACCGGCATCGGGTGCATCCGGTGCCAAAGCATTTGGGACAGTCAGGTTGAGCCTGGGAAGAAATACTTCCAGGCAGGTATCGTGGGTACATCCATTGGTATGGACAGCCGAGAGGCACACAGTAAAAAAATAATCCTGCAGCAGCCGATTGACCTTGTAGCGATAGCGGACACTATCGGCGATCAGGGTCGTACCATCCCCCATATACCATGTAAATGTGGTCTGACCGGGCAGAAAGATTGACTGGTTGGAAAAGATAAGGTATCCAAATTCATCAATTTTCCATGTGAAGATGGCTGTAGGAGTTGGCAATACGACAATAGGTACCGGAAATTGCAAGGTATCCATGCACCCAAGGTTGGTCTCTACTATCAATCGCACTGAATAGGTACCTACCTGCTGATAGAGGTGAACGGCATTAGGCGAAGGACCATCTTGGAAGCTACCATCACCAAACTCATACCTCCAACGCACGATGTATCCAAGCGAGGTGTCAGGGAAAGTGCTCAGGTTGGTAAAAATGACTTGTAATGGCTGACAGCCGCTGGTATCTGATATGCTGAAGTTCGCGATCGGAAGAGGTGATACAATCAGGTCCTGCTCTGAAGTGTCGATGCAGCCGAATGAGTTGGTGGTGATGAGTCTCACACGATACTTACCGGGGGAAGTGTAGGTAAATGTCGGATTTATGAGTGTAGATGTATAAAATCCCGGATTGCCCAGTGCATCGAAATCCCAGAAATATCCCTGTGCACCGGTAGATTGACTGGTAAAGCTAAAAGTCTGAGGTGCTCCGCATACTGTCTGCGATATGGAGGTAGCCACAAACGCAGCTGATGGTACCGGATGAATGGTAATCTGCTCAAAAGCGGTATCGTAACAACCGGACTGGGTACCATGGATGAGAATAACTGTGTACGTTCCAGGTGATGAATAGGTATGTTGTGGATTGGACTGGGTGGATGTGTTGCCGTCACCAAAATCCCAGAGTGTGTAGCTGATGGCACCGGATGCCAGCGTGGTTTGATTCTGGAATATTACGGGTTGCTGATTCAAACATCTGTCGGAGGCTGTAAACCTGACTTCCGGCCTTGGGACCACTGTCACAGACTTACAAATGGTGTGCGTACAACCATTAAAGCTGGCGACCGTCAGACAGACATTGTAAATCCCGGCTGTATCAAACCGTATGGCCGGATTCTGTAAAATGGATGTTTGACCATTTCCAAAATCCCACTGATAGCCTGTAATCGAACCCCCGGCAATGGTGGCCGAGCCTGTGAAGTATGTCGTATCACCTAGGCAGACATTGTTTGTAAAGGAAAAGTCAGCCACAGGAGAGGGGTTTACCTGAATGAGCTGATAGACCGAATCCACAGAGCAACCGTCGGTAACGACCATCATGACATTGTATGTACCAGCAGCCGGGAAGGAAAACTGTACGGACTTGCCCATAGCCACACCACCAAGACACTGTTTTGTAGCAGAATTAAAATTAAAACACCATGAGGTCGTGGAACTATTTGGCGTATTATCCTGAAACTGAACAAAAAGTGGAGCACAACCGGTAGAGGGTGAAGAGGTGAAAAATCCATTGAGCGTCTTACGAATGATGCGCACGGTGCGGGAGAATGTGGATATGCCACACGTATTGACAGCTGTCATGACTACGGTATAAATCGTATCATTGTTTTGCCCGTTGAAGGTGAAGAGGTGGCTTTTGATGCCAAATTGAGTCACAGGACCTTGTGGAGTAATAATGGTGGTCGGATATACCGTATCGATGGGACTGCCGTCTCCCCAGTTGATCACGATGTAATCGGGGCTTCCCAGCGTTTGTCCGTCGATGAGAAAATTAATTAGTTTTGGGCTGCATCCTATGGTATCAGACGCCAGAAAACCGGCAGTAGGTTGTGGCCTGACCGTGATGGCACGCACAAGGCTATCGCCAGCGCAGCAACTGCTCACTATATGTTTTAAAAAATACGTTGTATCACTTGTCGGCGAACCAGGTAAGGGCGGCAACACGGGTGGGGTGGGTTGATTGCTGGAAGCAAGAACTATCTGCTGACCAGAACTATTGAGAGCATACAGCGTCCATTGATAGGACTGTATAAATCCGATTGATTGTGGAGTAACCAAGGGAGCAGATTGTCCTGCGCAGATGGTATCAGCGCTAAGCACGAATCCTGCAACAGGTGAAGGCAAGACATAAAAATTTCTCACCCTTTCAGAGTCACAACCAAACTGGGAGACCGTTCTGAGTCGGACGGATACAAATCCGGTGTCAGTAAATGTATGTGTAATAACCGGCGTGGTATAGTTGATAACTCCATTGTTGCCAATATCCCATTGATATGACGTAATGGTGCCCCCAAGGGGTGGGATCGTAGTTTGATCAGCCATTTGAGTATTAATCCCCTGGCAAATGCTGTCCGAGAAGCAACCATTGCTTACGGCAAATTGAACCTGAGGCAGTGGTCTGACTATAACCGTATCCGAAAAAGTACTGCTGCAACCGGCAGAGTCAGTGACTGTGTAAGTAACCACATAAGTACCTTGAGCACTATATGTATAAGAGGCATTGGCAGTAGTGGCCGTGTCACCGTTTCCGAAATTCCAATGGAATGAGGTCAGGGGTCGCATGCTGATGTTTTGTCCGATAAACACAATGGTATCACTAACGCACCCGGTGGGCGGCAAAAATGACGATTGCGGGCGTCCGAGCAGCGTTACGCTTTTGTCCAGAGAATCCGCACAGCCGCTGATTGTACTGATTTTCAACCGAATGGTAACAATGCTATCGGAAAGCTGATTGTTTTGAAAGGTAAATGAAGGATTGGGTAATGTAGAGGCAAGCACACCGTTAATATACCACTGATAGATGGTGCCACCTGCACTGGAATCAAAAGCCTGGACCGCGAGGGGACTGCATCCTGTAGTGGTCGAAAGACTGAAATCGGCTGTCGGTGCCGGAAGCGAAAATGCAATCACCTGCGTAGAATCTTCACCACATCCATAAGGGCTTGTTGTAATCAGCCGAATAATTACAGTATCTCCGGGGGCAGATAAGGTGTACTGCAAGGAGTGTATCCCCGTGTATGTGGCCAATAGATTATTGTTGGCAGTCAGTACTTTCCAGGTGTATTGGCTATTAGCAAAGGGGTATTCGACTGCCTTAAACCTGGATGTATCTATAACAAATGGAGCACAATCCGAATTGGACAGGGTCTGGATCTGCGCTTTTGGAAGCGGCCGAACCACTACCAGCCCCACGGCAGTATCTGAGCAGCCAAAGGAATTGGTGGCGATCAGGCTAATGGAATAGGTGGTATCCGATGTTCCGGGATTTGTAAATACGAATGTTGGATTCTGAGCATTGGAGGTACCCAATCCGTCAAAATTCCATTGAAAAGTCAGATCACTCTGTGTGCTGCCTGACAGATTGGTGGATGACAAATTGGAGAAAGTGACAGCAGCCGGTGTGCAGGTATCAGAGGGTGAAGCAATAAACGATGCCGACGGAGTAGGATAGACGGTATACAATGCAGAGGTAGAGTCGGAGCACCCTTCAGGGGTGGTAAGTAGCATCTTAATGGTATAAACAACGGAGTCATTAAAAGAAGCCGGGGGTGTAAACAGAGCTGAGTCCCCTGATACGGTGAAGGTCAGAGGAGGTGTGGATGTAAACTGATAGTTATTCAGTGCTGAATAGTTAGATATCAGAGCAAAGACCGGGTCTGCACCGCAACCTGAAGTACCGGACAGCGTAAAAGAGGAAACCGGGTACCCTTTGACCCGAATTGTGACTGAGGAATCACTGGTGCATCCATCTGAAGAAGTCACCGAGAGCGTAAGGGTGTATAAGCTGTCATAATTACCCTGAAAATAAGGAAACTGAAAAACGGGTTGAGCAGCTGTCGGGCTGCTTACGGTAGCGCCTCCGGTCACTGTCCACAGGTACTGAAGGACACCCTTTCCGATCGATTGGTTGATTATACTGATGCTGTCACCTGCACAGATTACCGTGTCTGAGGGCAAAAAGGCGGCAGAGGGATTTGGAAATACATTCACAATGCGGGTGACGCTGTCGCGGCAGCCCTGGGCATTGATCAGCACAAGGGATATCGGTACGGGAAGATCAGAGGCAGAGGAAGAATTGGTGGCAGTATAGCTAAGGGTAGCTGACGTGCCAATGAGCGTGGAACCGGCATACCATTGGCGAATGGCTGCGGCTGTGCCTGTATCAGTAAGCACTATACTGAGAGGAGAGCAACCACTATCCACTGATGTAGTAAATCCGGCAACAGGAGGCAGTGCAATGCCAACAAATGCAGTATCGTACGAGATACAGCCTGTAAGCGTATCAATGACTTGTAAAATGTAAGTAAAGGCGGCCGAATCAATGGCTTGTATCTGAGGGGTGGAAGCGGTGACCCCGGCCGGTACAGACGACCAGAAATACTGATAGGAAGGATTTCCCGGCTGACCAAGAAAATAGACATCACCCTTACAAATGGTGGTATCCGGACCGGCATTGGCTGTGGGGAGAGGAGCCACCAGCACAAATACACTGTCCACTGCCTGACATCCGACAGAGTCCGTTACAAATAGGTAAAACCATTGATTTTGCTGGGGATTAACAAATGTAGGAGTCAGAGTATTGGAATTTTGGAGCAATGATGAGGGTTGCCATTGAATGGTAAATGGGCCTGTACCGCCTGAAGCGGATCCTGAAAGTTGAATGTTTTCGTTGAGACAGGTTTCCACATTTGACCCCGCATCTGCAGATACGAGAGGAAAAATTGCAATAAATACCGTATCGTAGGCAAAACAACCAATCGAATCGGTGACCATCAGGACATATTGCTGAGAAGCATTACCTATGGTTACGGTAGGATTTGCAATGTTTGGATTGCTTAGTCCCGTCGTTGGTGACCAGGAAAATTGATAGCCTCCGGCACCACCCAGTGCCGTAGCTTGTAGCTGAAACTGGCTGCCGCTGCAGACAAGAGTATCATTTCCGGCAAAGGCTGTAAGCATCGGATTGACTGATATAAGGACCGAATCCGTCGCGCTGCATCCGATAGAATCTGTTACGGTAAGATAATACCAGGTATTTGATGTAAGACCACTAACAATGGGATTCAGAACATTGGTGTTGTTAAGACCCGTGGCTGGAGACCATTGTATCAAAAGTGTTCCACTACCTCCCGAGGCACTCCCACTGAGTTGCACAGCCGATGTATCACATATGATCCCACCGGAACCGGCATTGGCTACAATCTGAGGATTGACGGTCACGAATACCTCCAAAGTATCGCGACAGCCATTGGCATCTTGAAGGAAAGCAAAAAACTGTGTACTTTGAGTCAAATTAGTGAATGTGACGGCAGAGCCAGTTGCCGTGTAGCCGGCTGGTGCGGATTCCCAGGTGATCTGTACAGGAGCCTGTCCTGTAATATTCTGTAGGGCAAATGACACATCGTCGCCAAAACAAACCAATGTATCTGATATTGTATCTGCACCGGGCAGCGGATAAATTGTCACAACCATAGAATCACTTATAGATCCACAGGCATTCTGCAGCTCCAAAACGACCTGATATAAGCCCGGCTGGCTGAACTGGATAGCAGGTTGGGCGGAAGAAGAATTACCGGCAGTGAATGACCAGCCCGTGGCGGGAGTAATGCTCCACATGCGGGTCTGAATCGGTGAGAGGCTGTCAAACTCTGTGGGTTGAAGGCCGGCAGCAGAGAAGTCAAGAAGTAACGGGCCACAATGCACAGTATCAGAAGGCAAAGTCACTTCCGGCCTGCCCCTGATGATGATGGTGGTATCGATGGATACTGTATCGCAGTAGTTGTACACATATTGCCGGATCTGGTACTGGCCAGCCGTGAAGAAGACAATCTGGGGATCGGGATGGCGAAGGCTATCCACGGCAGCCCAGCCGGTGAGTGGGGTTATTTCGTAAAAAACCTTATTATCCTGACATGTATTGAGAAGGTTGGCGAGATTGGAGATCTGGATGGTGTCACCGCTGCATGCGGGCAGACCACTTATTACAAATCCTGAATCCGGAAGTTCGTTGACACAAATGGTTTTAATAAGTGTGTCGTAATCACAGTTGATGCTATTGGCTACTACCTGGCGTACCTGGTAGATCCCCGGCTGGTTGAAAGTAACATTCAGCGTAGTAGATCCGGATGTCCAGTTCTGAGGGTTGATGGAGTTGTTATTGTTGCCAAGATTTCCTGTATTTAGCGTATATGTTGCGGGGGTAATGTTCCAAAGGATCTTTCCGACGCTATCGCAGGATACATTTGTGGGGATGCTACCCTTCTGGCTATTGTCGACGATGGCAACCGGACGATTTATGCAGACGCTGTCAGGGTTGATGAAATCAGCAAGAATAGGTGAAGCTATTCGTATAGGGCTGATTTGAGCAATGCTCACGTCGCATGGATTGGTGGCGGTGATTTTTACGAAGAAGGCATTGTTGCCTCCTCCGCCAGGAACTGTGAATCCGCAAGAACCTATCGTAAATGTATGTAAGTACTGTGCCGGTGGTGGATGATTGAATACAACCGGAGGGCTGCCATCGCTGACTTCGATGGTGTATGTGGTACCCGGTGGATTGTTGACTGTATTGAGTATATCAAATACCATACTGACACCTGAACTGCCAATACAGCCGGTATTATTACCCGGTGTTGCAAGACCCACAGCCGGATTAGTGCCGTAGAAGATTCTGAATTTTAAGGTATCCCAGCATCCATTGGGGGATTGCATGGCCAGTAAACAATTATAGTTGCCAAATGCATTGTAAACTTTCTGAAAGGTAGAAAAACTGGTACCTGAATCGGATGTGCCGTCGCCAAAGTCTAGATGATACTTGGTGTAAGGCTGCAAAGTGGTATTAATGATGATAAAAGTGTCAATATTGAGGGTACCGCAACGAGCGAAGGTGTTGACGCCCTGATAATTGCTCACGGTGGTATTAGGGATCTGAATGGACGGGGCTACAGAGGGCAGCACATTGAGATACAGCGAGTCCTCGAACTCGGTGGCACCGGAGTAAACGATCAACCGAGCGAGAAACATGCCTGATGCAGGGTAGGATATACTCGGCACTGTGAAGGTGGTGGCAGTAGGCGGGGTTGCTCCGGTGAGAATCCAGCGCAGGGAGTCCAGCGGTAGTCCGAGACCGCTGGTGTCTGCCTGTAGGAGTATGGGATAATTGCGGCAGATGACCAGAGTGTCGTTTGCCGCAGGTGGTGTGCTGACGACAGATACTTGTGCCTTGGCGACCAAGGCGGCAAATAGCCAGAAGCAGGAAGCAATGATGTAACTATGTATTCGATTCACCGCATTAATCTGGTACAAAAGTTCAACATTATTGTTACAGGTGTATAAATTTTTTTGGGTGATTTAAATTTTTTTAGTGAAGGGGTCTGTGATCTTTTCAATGGCTGGTGGTTGTAGCCCTTAAAGAGTTTGGGGATGTGGGGTGGTCGAGTTGATAGAGTCCAGGCTTCTGGAACAAGCGAGGGTAACGCGGTATGAGCTGCAAAGAATGTCGGCAGCCTGTGGCAGCAAAATGCGTGAGGGATGCGGAGGGCGCGCAAAAGCGCGGTGCGAAGGCCGCTGCGAAGCAAGGACGAAGCACGGGAGC
>CALFUW010000060.1 GCA_937929815.1 uncultured Flavobacteriales bacterium
CAAAGCCGGACAAAAAGTAAAGCTCACCCTCAGACACGTAGGCCAAGTGCCTGTGGAATCGATGGGACATAACTGGGTGCTGCTCAAGCAAGGCACGGATGTAACGGAGTTTGCGACTGCGGCCATCAACTTCAAAGACAATGACTACATCGATCCCTCCAAAGAGGATCAGGTCATTGCTCATACGAAGATGATTGGTGGTGGCGAAGAGACAACCATTGAATTTGATGCACCTGCTAAGGGCATTTATGATTTCATCTGCACCTTTCCGGGTCACTACGGTATGATGAAAGGGAAATTTGTGGTTTTATAATACAAATCTGTATCATCTATCAGCCGGCTCTTGTGAAGCTGGCTTTTTTTTATCTTTTTTGATTTATCTAAATTGTATACATTATCGTCAGTTATCTGTAATATTTGGAATCAATATGCTTGTAAGATTTGCAAAACAAATTAATTATCAAATCACTTTTTTTTTAACAAATGCCTACATACCTGACCGATTATAAACTTTAAACTGAAAAAATAGTGATTTCATCCACCAGTGTTCCAGTGCAATGGATCAATCTACTGATTATGATTTTTTTAATTTCCTCCGCTTATTTAAGTAAAACATAATGAATGAGCCTATAATAAGTGCATAAAAGTAAAGGCGAACATCAAATAAATCTTTATACACAATGCCGATGTATCCTAGCAATAGAAGTAAAAGTATTGAAGCCCCAAACATGATGTGCATATACATCGGGATGATTTTCTCAGATTTAACGTCGAGAGGCTGATCCACACTTTTAAATTGGTTTACTAAAATATTTGACGTATCGTCATTCATCAGGATTGAGTACAGGTCTCCGCTTTTCAGATGAATCTCAATTTTATTATTCAGGTCATCGAAGCTAAAAAACGGCACTGATTGAAGTGATTTGATCTCTTTGTATGGGATTGAAAATTTTAATTGGCCGTTCTTGTTAAAGAACTTCAATTCAGACCCATCCATTTCGAATGAATTGGATGAATATTTTAGAAGATGGTTACTAAAAATTACCATTAAACCAATGATCAAAGGAAATGCTATAGCACATGTCAGAAGTAGGTTAGCTTTGAAGATCACAATGGATATGAAAGCGCTGATTAACGCGAGAAACACTCCAAATAAGGGAAGCATCAGCTGGGTGTAGGTTCCTTTGAAAGAAGAGCATCTGTAAAATTCGGGCATAGGATTTTGATTTGATAATGATTTTTTATAATCGACTTTGAGGGGCTCATGGATCTCTTACCTCCCTATATTGGTTAAAAAAATCCTGTTTATCACGGATTATTTTTATGATCTTTTGTATGCCATATAATTTCATTAATTCACCAGATAAAGGTTATTTTTTACCAGGATATTTTATCTAGTGCAAATGTTGTATTTTCATCAATTAGTAATCGATCTTCAAAAATAAAAAGCCCTACACATAAGTGCAGGGCGGTTATTGAAACATATCAAGGCAAAAATCAGTTGGCTAAAAACTGACGCAATACGTACTGCAAAATGCCACCGTGGGTGTAGTAGGCGATTTCGATTTTAGAGTCCAGACGGCAAATGACCGGGAAGGTTTTTTGCACTCCTGTTTCGTCAGTTGCAGTTACGGTAAGTTGTTTGCCTGGAGTGAGTCCTTCGGATATACCTGAAATGGTAAATCTCTCCCGACCTGTCAGTCCATAGGTATCTGCATTTTCACCGTTGATATACTGAAGGGGCATTACACCCATTCCCACGAGATTGGAGCGGTGGATGCGTTCGTAGCTTTCGGCTATGACGGCGCGAATGCCCAGCAGGAAGGTTCCTTTTGCAGCCCAGTCACGGGAGGAGCCCGAGCCGTATTCCTTGCCTGCCAAAACAATCAGTGGTGTTTTTTCTGACTGGTAGCGCATCGCTACATCAAATACTGTATTCTCCTCTCCGGAAGGGATATGTATGGAGTATCCTCCCTCGCGGGTGACGATGCGGTTTTTGATTCGGACGTTGGCAAAGGTGCCTCGCACCATGACTTCGTCGTTTCCGCGACGCGAGCCGTATGAGTTGAAATCCTTTTTGTCAATACCCCTTGCGATAAGATACTTTCCGGCTGCCGAATCTTCTCTGAATGAGCCTGCAGGAGAGATGTGATCGGTGGTCACACTGTCGCCAAGCCACAAGAGCACGCGGGCGTCTTTGATGTCTGAAGGCACCGATGGAGTCTCGGGTAGATCTTTGAAAAAGGGTGCTTCTTTGATGTAAGTAGAGGAGCTGTCCCATTTGAAGGTGCTGCCTGAAGGAGCGTCGAGCGACTTCCACTGCTCGTCGCCTTCAAAAATCGATGAGTAGCTGCGCTCGAAGTCTTTTGGTGTGATCACCTGGGATATGGTTCTGCGGATTTCGTCTTCGGAAGGCCAGATGTCCTGAAGATAAACCGGCTCAAGATTGGGGTCATAGCCGATGGGTTCGCTGTTGAGGTCGATGTCCACCCGCCCGGCTATGGCATAGGCCACCACCAGAATCGGCGACATCAGGAAGTTCATTTTGACCTGCGGATGAACGCGTGCTTCGAAGTTGCGGTTGCCGGATAGCACAGAGGCCACCACAAGGTCATTTTCGTCGATGGCTTTGGCAATGGGTGCGGGCAGGGGACCGGAATTGCCGATGCAGGAGGTGCAACCATATCCCACCACATGAAATTTTAATGCTTCCAGGTCATGGAGCAGTCCGGAGCGCTCGAGATAATCTGTGACTACCTTGGAGCCAGGTGCCAGGGAGGTCTTAACCCAGGGTTTCACATTGAGGCCTCGCTCCCGGGCTTTGCGCGCCAGAATGCCCGCGCCGATCATCACGGAAGGGTTGGAAGTATTGGTGCACGATGTAATGGCGGCAATCACAACACTGCCGTCTGAAATTTCCTCGGTTTCGGTACCGATTCTTACTGATGCGGTGCGCATGGTCTTTACCTCTTCGGCTACGGCTACATCACCGTTATTATTACTATCCGCGGATTCACCGCGCTGATCGATG
>CALFUW010000061.1 GCA_937929815.1 uncultured Flavobacteriales bacterium
CCTCCCTCGCTCATATCCGGTTGGGTGGTGGCTAATGAAGTTGCGAAGGATATGAATCTTATCGTTGTCTAAAATTGTATAATCCACCCTGCTATGAACAATTTGTTTGACCTCGTTTCGTTTAAAACCAGCAAAATGGTAACAAGGAAGTACTCAACTTCCTTCTCTTTGGGAATTTACTTTTTGGACAAGAAATTCCATGATGCCATTTATGCGATTTATGGTTTTGTACGCTTTGCGGATGAGATCGTCGATACCTTTCACGACTATGACAAGGAAGCGCTACTTCAAAAATTCAAGCTGGACACCTATCAGGCTATAGAAGATGGTATCAGTCTTAATCCGGTTTTGCACTCATTTCAGAAAGTAGTCAATTTATATAAAATCGACCTCGATCTTATTGAAACATTTCTGCAAAGCATGGAGATGGATCTTTCAAAACAAACCTATTCTCAGAAGCAATATGAAAAGTACATACTTGGATCTGCCGAAGTGGTTGGTCTGATGTGTTTGAAAATATTTGTTGAGGGGAATAATGAGGCTTACGAGAATCTGAAATATTATGCTATGAAACTCGGAAGTGCGTTTCAGAAAATCAATTTCCTTAGGGATCTCAATGCAGATTACTTCCAGCTCGGAAGGGTTTATTTCCCCGGTGTGGATATGCAACAATTTGATTACAACACAAAAAGTGCTATTGAAAAAGACATTGAATTAGACTTTGATCTTGGATATGAGGGAATTCGCAGATTGCCAAAGTCTAGCCAACTTGGCGTTTATGTCGCATACGTGTATTACTATCAATTGTTTAAACGCATCAAAAACCTTCCTCCTTCGGAAATACTCACCAAGAGAATTCGCATACCTAACAATAAAAAAATCCGGTTGCTATTCAAATCTTACATCAAGCACGCCCTAAACTTATTGTAAATCATGACAGAACATGTTATCCTGGTCGATGCTCATGACCGTGAGCTGGGACTGATGGAGAAAATAGAAGCACATCAGAAAGGTCTTCTTCATCGGGCTTTCAGTATATTCATTCTCAATGATCAAAAAGAGCTCTTACTACAAAAGAGAGCCTATGATAAATATCACAGTGGTGGTCTTTGGACAAATACTTGCTGCAGTCATCCTCGAGCAAATGAAGATATAGAAGCGGCTGCTCACCGACGATTGATGGAAGAAATGGGATTCGATTGTTCATTGGTTAAGATTCTCGACTTTGTATACAAGGCTGAGTTTTCCGGAGGTCTGACAGAGCACGAGTTTGACCATGTTTTCATAGGATATTACAATCAAAATCCAATAGTTAATCCAAAGGAAGTTGCGGATTTTAAGTGGATGGCACTCGACGAAGTGAAAAAAGACCTTTCAGAAAATCCGGAGCACTATACAGTCTGGTTCAATATTGTATTTGACCAATTTTATCACTACGTAAAGCACTGATATGAAAGTTGTTACAGTATCTCGTCACGCGCATTTCAATGCCGCGCACAGACTTCACAACCCCGCCTGGGATGATCCTACGAATAAGAACATATTCGGACTATGCAATAATGAATACTATCATGGCCATAATTACGAGCTTATAGTAAGTGTCACAGGCTCGGTAGATACCGAAACCGGGTATGTAATGGATATGAAAATTTTAAATGATTTAATCAAGACGAAAGTAGAGTCAAGATTGGATCACAAAAACCTAAATCTCCAGGTTGAAGAATTTAAGTCACTTATACCAACTGCCGAAAACATTTCAGTCGTCATCTATGAGTGGCTAAGGCCACACATTCCCTCTAATTTTAAACTCAAAATCACTTTATATGAAACGCCCAGAAATTTTGTTGAGTACTCAGGAGAAGAAGCTTAATGGCGTCGGTCATGTCAATGGCAATACTGCGATCCAGTCACTTCATATCCATGATGAAGATGATGCTATATGCGATGATCACATCTGCACCGGAGTAGAAACCCCCATGAGGCCAGACGCCTTCGATCTGTCCGATGAAGAGAAGATCGACCTCATCGCCGAAAAATTTACCGATATACTACACATACTCGGGTTGGACCTTACCGATGACAGCCTAAGAGATACACCCAGAAGGGTAGCCAAGATGTATGTGAAGGAGGTTTTCTCTGGTCTGCATCCTGCACGCAAGCCTTTGGTTCAGCTTTTTGACAATGCGTACAAATACAACCAGATGCTCCTAGAAAAAAACATTACAGTACACTCATACTGTGAGCATCATCTGGTACCAATCATTGGGGTAGCACACGTGGCTTATATCAGCAGCGGAAAGGTGATCGGTCTAAGCAAAATAAACCGTATAGTCCGCTATTTTTCGAAAAGACCGCAGGTTCAAGAGCGCCTCACCGAGCAGATCGCCATGGAGCTAAAAAATGTTTTACAGACCGATGATGTAGCCGTGTACATTGATGCAGAACACTTTTGTGTAAAAACCCGTGGTATCGAAGATGCGCAGAGCTCAACAGTCACGACGCACTACAGCGGAAAATTTTTACAAGACCTTCAAATAAGACAAGAATTTTTATCTATCATTGCGCAGAAATGAAAAACTACCTTATCCTCGGAGCTTCATCAGGAATTGGAAAGTACATAGCTGAAAAACTTATTTCAGATGGAAATTCAGTATTGACCGCGCAACGCACTGATCCGCGCGTCTCAGGGGCGAGGTTTCAATCCTATGATGTTTTGTCAAGGGAAAGTTTGTCATCCGTTCCAGAGGTTCTGGATGGCCTTGTGTACTGTCCGGGAACGATCAATCTGAAGCCATTTGGCAGAATTGCGGATGCTGAACTCAGGGAAGAGTTTGAAATCAACTTTTTCGGAGCATTCCGGGTGATTCAGCAGTGCATTCCGGCGCTGAAAAAGAGTTCAAATGCATCGGTTGTGCTGTTTAGTACAGTAGCTGTGCAAACCGGAATGCCATTTCATGCCACAATAGCTTCGGCCAAAGGTGCCATTGAGGGTCTGACTCGTAGCCTTGCAGCTGAATTTGCGCCCTCCATTCGCGTGAACGCCATTGCACCAAGCCTCTCGGATACCCCGTTGGCCAATAAGCTGCTCAATACCGAGGCCAAACAGGATTCTGCCCGCCAACGTCATCCGCTGAAGCGGTACGGTTCGCCTGCAGATGTTGGCGAGGCTGCGATCTGGCTTCTTTCAGATAAGGCCTCGTGGGTCACCGGGCAAGTGTTTCACATTGACGGAGGAATGAGTTCTCTTAAAATATGATAAAACTTTCAGATATCCTGGATAGTAAAGATTCGTATTACAGAATCAATTTTTTTAATACCCTTTCCGGACTGCGATCTGTATGGATGGCCGGTAGCCAAAACAACGAGGGCATCAAAAATCTGGGCCTGTTTAATTCCATCGTACATGTGGGCTCAAACCCTCCTTTGATAGGTATTGTATTCAGACCTCAGACTGTGCCAAGACATACTCTTGAAAACATTTATTCCTGCGGTTACTTTACCTTAAATTCAATCACGCAAGACATGATTGATCTGGCACACCGAACGTCAGAAAAATTCGCAGTCCATGAAGACGAATTTAATATTTTAGGATTTACCCCCTTTTATTTTGAAGAGCGCCCTGATGTACCCGCGGTAGCCGAAAGTCCTATTAAGATTTTACTTCGTTTCAGGGAGAATCATCTTATCACATCCAATCAAACCATATTTATTGTAAGTGAGATTATGAATGTAGTCCTGTCTGATGAAGAAGGTATAAATGCTGATGGCAGCATCAATCATGATTTCTACAATCATGCAGTGATCAGCGGATTAAATGATTATTATGCTATTGAATTCCAAAAAAGTATGTTTGATAAAAGAAAGTGATTAGCTGATTTCTACCAAAAGTAGGCAACGCCTGCACCTACACGTGTTCCCACACCCGGCTGAGAGCCAGCTACAGATGAGTGAATGGGCAATTGGGTAAAAAATTGAAAAATAGCTCTTTTGTAATATACATCTACACCTGCTGAACCAAAACCGAAAGCCCCTCCTGTATTGGTTTTTGGGCGACCAAATTCGGTGTCTTGACCGGAAGTTTCATACTGATAGCCCACCAGTGGTAGCAAGGCCAGATTTGGTGACACCTGCCACCAGTAAAAGACATTTCCACCCGTCTGAAAAAAATCACCAAGCTTGTACTCTAGTTCGTTGATCATAGCATATCTATATAGCACATCAGACTGTATTCCTAAATTTCTAAAACGAAGGATATAGAGATTCTGAAATTGAAATGCCCATGCTCCGATTCCGGTCTGAAAGGGTAGTGGATACATTCTGCCTTTTGGATCCCTTTGCATGTATAGACCCGTAGGCATGCGTAACCCTCCGCCTGCAAACCATATATGTCTGAAAAGCCTGTCTGCGTCAGCAGCTTGGTTAAGGATCTCTTGTAGCAAGTTTATCTGAATATCACCTACGCCGGAGATTTGCTGCATACTGTTGTCCTCATATTTCCTGTAATGAACCCTATAAGGTACAAACGCGAAAAGCTGCAACTTATCTGTTGCATAGTATCGCATCCACAGATCATTAATGTGGTAGGTGTCACTGAGTAGGAAGACACCGTCAGTTTGGTTTAAGGCAGTCTGAGGGTGTAAAAACCTGTTTTGAAAATAGCGGTATCCAATCAAATTTTTTTGAAACTGGGGCAGTACACCAAGAAATCCTCCACCTGCTCCACAGCCGCAGATATCACATCCAAAGACAGATGTAAAACCTGTCAGAATAATGAATATTGAAATGAATATTTTTTTCAGGCTCATTTTATTCTGGGTTCAGAGTACATGGAATTGGACAGAAGACTAAAGTCCGTTAGAGTATGCAGAAAGGCAATAATCTTTCCTTTTTCACTTTCAGTGAGGCGTATACCGTTTTTTAGAATGAGATCAGTATGTGAAGGGGCTTCTTTGGTCAACCCCAATTGCGAATAGTGGTTAAGGACGGCCTCCAGTGTGTTAAACCTGCCATCGTGCATATACGGACGCGTCAGAGCGACATTTCGCAGGGATGGTGTGCGAAACTTTAGAAAATCAGCCGAGTCAAGCGTGATGTGGTATCTGCCTTCTTCATGCCCATTCCACTCAAGACCATTGCTTCTGAATTTGTAATCAGTCTGTAATACACCGGAGTGACAAGATGAGCAATGAAGATTGAACAAACGAAGACCTTCCGATTCATCCCTTGTAAGTTGAGCTCTTCCTTGTAAAAATCGGTCATATTTCGAATTGGTTGACAAAATGGCTCCTTGAAATTGAGTGAGTGCATAGAGAAAATCCCTGGCTGATATGTCGGGTGTACCAAAAACCTGTTTGAACAATTGAGGATAATCGGGATGATTTCTCAATCTTCTCAGGACTTCAGCCATAGTGATATCCATTTCAGAGTGTTCTAGCAAAGGAGCAGTCGGTTGCATTTCTAGATGATTCACACCCCCGTCCCAGTTGAAGTACGGTGCAAAAATCAAATTGAATGTAGGGGTCGCATTTCGCTTTCCCATTCTCCCGAAAACTCCTGTACTTACTGCTACATTATGATCCGCAAAGGCATGAACCTGTGCATGGCAGGTACCACAGGATATGCTGCTGTCGATCGAAAGGATCGGATCATAAAATAGTCTTCTGCCTAATTCAAAGCCCTCATACGTGAGATGGTTCTGCTCAAAGTTGTAATAAGGCTTTGGAAAGTGTGACGGAATATCCAGACGAAAAGAATTGTTTATGCCGGAATCGCTGTTTTTACTACAAGATAAGAAGACAAACAATGAGAGGAATATCAGACCTTTAAGAACCTTCATTTTTTCTCGTTAATAAAAGCCGATACCGGGCTGTTGCCCGGATCGGCTGTATTCCAGATTAATTGTGCAAATGGTCAAAACTGATTGCTCCCTGAAAATTGGTTGCCAGCATCGATGCATTGGCCCCCGGCATGTGTACTTTGTTGACCTGTGAGAGTTGTACGCCCCCATGCCAGAATCGGGCAGCATTAACCATCAGGTGTACAGAAGGCACAGCATTGGGTTTTACCATAAGTCTTCCACCGTTAAACGAGATATTTCGCTCCCGGATGGCATTGTGCATTCCGGTAAATCCTCCGATATGGTAAACAAATGTACCTGTGGGTGAGTCCGGAGAGTTTCCTTCGGCTTTTATAAAAATATAACCCGTATTCCAGCTCCAGAACATTCCATGCTCGGGGCTAAGGGCACCTACCTGAGCGCCGGACGTATTGCGAAGGCTATCTACACCGATCAAAAAGCTAATTTCGACATAGTCACCTGCCGGAACATCAGGTATCGAAATTTTTGCCTCAGGCGCCTGAGCTGCATTTACAATGTAATAGCTTTCAGGTTGTACCCATACTGTGCCATCTGCTTTTTTGAGACGAATGTTTGAGATGTAGTACTTAAGCGTCGTGAAGGTCATTTTCTGACCTGA
>CALFUW010000062.1 GCA_937929815.1 uncultured Flavobacteriales bacterium
TTTGGTACGGCCGGCAGATTAGCTGGCATGATTATAGGCATCAAAGACAATATCTGCTTTAAGAATCATTGTTTATCAGCGGGTTCAAAAATCCTCAAAGGATTTGAAAGCCTCTATTCGGCGACGGTCGTTGAGCGTCTGGTGAAGGAAGATGCCATCATCATCGGAAGATTGAATATGGATGAATTTGCCATGGGTTCATCAAACACTACATCCTATTATGGTCCGGTAAAAAATCCTCATAATACCCAAATGGTTCCCGGAGGATCTTCCGGAGGTTCAGCAGCAGCAGTAGCCGCAGGCTTATGTCATGCTGCACTGGGCAGCGATACAGGGGGGAGTGTGCGCCAGCCTGCTTCCTTTTGCGGGGTTTATGGACTTAAACCCACATATGGGCGATTGTCCAGGTATGGATTGATCGCATTTGCCAGCTCATTGGATCAAATCGGACCTATTACGTCCAATCTGGAAGATATGGCCGTACTGATGGAGGTAATGTCTGGTAAAGATCCAATGGACTCTACCTCCTCCTCCCAACCGGTGGAAGAGTATTCAAAAGCGCTGTCATCGCGGCAAAAGTTTACTGTCGGGTACCTGGCAGAGACCCTCGAGCATCCCGGCCTTGATCCTGAAATTCGGAAGAAAACACTGGAGGCCATCGACTTATTGAGATCCGAAGGCCACACGGTTGTAGAAGCACATATGCCGTACCTTGAATTTCTGACGCCGGTGTATTATATCATAGCCACAGCTGAGGCTTCCAGCAATCTGGCCAGGTACGACGGAGTCCACTTTGGATACCGAAGCCCTAATGCCACTACCATGGACGAGGTGTACACGATGACCCGCACGGAGGGGTTCGGGGATGAAGTGAAAAGGCGGATTATGCTCGGCACCTTTGTCCTCTCTTCGGGTTTCTACGATGCATATTATGCACGTGCACAAAAGGCGCGAAGACTCATTTCAGAGACAACCCATTCTATTTTTGAGTCATGTGACTTCCTTTTGACGCCTACTACTCCAGGTACAGCTTTTCCGATTGACAAAAAATTTGATGATCCTACAAAATTGTACCTTGAAGATATTTTCACCGTAATGGCAAACATTGCAGGAATTCCTGCCATCAGTATTCCTGCCGGTCTTCACAAAAACGGATTGCCTATTGGTCTTCAACTTATGGCTCCTAAATATCGCGAGTATCAGCTATTTGAACTGAGCCATCAATTGAGCTCTATTTTGAAGTAGATGCAACATTGGAAGCTAAAAATCGGTTTTACAACTATGGCAGAAGACTTTCAAAACCCGATCGATGCAGATAAAGTAACTGAAAAACCTTCCACCCTCCCCTATGCCCATCATGTAGGCAGTGCATTGGTAAAACCTATAGACCGTGGAAAAACAATCGGTAGGGCTGTAGCAGCAATGGAACATCAGACAGATATTCAACTGTCTCAGATCCGCGAACAAGTGGAATTGCTCATGCGGCAGGCGGACGCTATTCAGCAACGAAAAGAACTGGCTCGAATCATTTATGCCTGTGACATACGTTTCAAACCCGAGATCAATCACATTTACCACCTGTATCAACGCCCTGATGACTCCTATGTACTCAGTATGATTGGCCCAAATGAGTGGGGCCGGTCCAAACAACCTGGAAATTTTGTTTACAGCCTGAAATTATTGGCAGATCATACCTGGGAAATCGTACAATGACAGCCCTCTGCTAAAGTCTTTTCTTCTTCATTCTATCCTGAGTAACTGAAGATCACCTCCCTCATCCAGGGGTTAAATGGACGGAAAACGTTGCCCCCTGTACACAAAAGCCGTCTGAAAATAATTGTTTACAGCTCCAATTAATTCAAATTGTGCATAATACGACGAAGTGAAATCTTTAAATGCCTTAAACTCGTGCGTCGGAACATTAAATTCATCGAAGATCACAATGTCGCCCACTTGCAAATGCGGAAAAATAACTGTCAGTACATAAAGGGTAGAAGAATACAGGTCGGCATCCAGGTGAAAGACCCTAAGTTCATATTCACCTAACCTGTTGGATACCAACCAGCCGGGAAGCGTTTCCTGAAAAAGACCTTTGATCAGATAGACCCTCTTGTCTTCTGTGGCTATTTCCTGTATACCGGCCTTCATGTCGCCCATGCGATACGATCCCCAGGCCTCAGGTAAACCTTTAAAGGTGTCAAATCCAAAAAACCGCGCATTTGGACTTTTCAATGTATTGCTCCAGTGTCTAAGACTGTAACCCTTGGAAACCCCAAACTCTAAATAAGCAAGATTTTTATCTTCAAGACGATACGAATCAATGATGTAGTCGTACAGATCATACCTGAGATCGTAATTTCGTTTGGGATTAAAAAAATCGTTGAAACCAATACCCCGATTTTGAGCTGCAAAACGGCTTACATCAGTCATATATGCCATCCACATAAATGGATATTGAAAAAAACGTACTGCGATATGAAGACGCAGCCCCATGAAAAGCGCTTTGATTAAATGGGGCAGTTGTGAAACTTTCATTTAAAGGCTATGCATTTACTGTTTGGAGTGCAAAATACATCGCCCGGTATAAAAAGTGTACGGATCGCCGGCTGACGGAAAAAAACTGAAAAGAAACCTCGATGAATTGAATACTTTTTAAATAATCCTCCCGGACCACCAGGTTTTGCCTGCAGTCCTCCAGCATTACCTAATTAATGAAGTTGGTCTGCTCCCTGCTTTTCAAATATGGTTATGGATGAGGCGTCATTGTCAGGCGTTTTGCTGTTTTGCCTGGTCATTACCTGCGTCAATATCGGCACAACTGCGTTTGTATTGGTTTGTGTTTAATTTTTTATCAAATCCAGGTTATGAAGTCAATCCATTTATTATGTCGTTAATCAAAGTGTTCCGATTTGGATTTGCAGCAGCATTATCTGGTTTGCTACCGAAGAGATTCATCATGGTATTCAGTCCTTGAGCGGATGTGAGCTGATGGGTCCGTATCGTCTTGCCGGAGTCTTCTGCCGCTTTCAGCACATCATGGATTTGATGATCACTGAGCTCAAATGCACTGTTTAATTTACGACCGACATGACTTAAAAACCGGCGCCATGATAACTGCATTACTCTAAAAATTACAGTTTCAAAAAATTATTGTCGTTAATATAAAATTTTACTTAAAAAATTAAATTTATTTTTTAGAATGAATCTTTTCCTTTTGGCTTCAAAACAGAACCCTCTCGTCAAAAAAGTTTAAAAGGGTTGATCAAGATGCTCCCTCTGGTCAATCTTAAGGAACACAAACCAAAAAATTATAACCCACTGCCGAAGCCAAATCGCAAGCCTCCAATTTGAGAATGATCTCATTTGTACGGTGGATTTCGGCTATCGGCCTACAGATCTTTTTTATATAAACTTTTGTCCAATGAAATGCTTACCCGGCTTCCGGGATGGATGGGTATAATTCTCGTCTTGATCGTTGTGGCCAATATTCTTTGGAAAAAGGCCAATCGACTTGCTCCTGCATCTCAAAAGGACAGATTTTGATATTTTGTGCAGAATCAATTGAAGATGATGATAGCGCCCTGACATTTCTACGTCTTTTGATTCTCCTATCTACCAATAAATATAAGGAAGGCAGGAGTAATGCCATTTCCGGAGTCGTAGCAGGAATAGCACTCCCTGGAGCTGCTTCTGTGGAAATAGACTTTAATTCTCCATTGTAAAGCTATATGCCAAACAGATACAGAAAGTGGAAGCCCTGATCGGCACGAACTCTATCTATTGAACAAAATCCGGAACGAGGCATCGTCTCTACTGCGATTGCAGATCTATAAACACAAACCGAACATCCGAGGTATCCTTGTTGGCACAGTACTAAGAGCCCGAAAGCTGACAAACAGCACCAAACGCTGCTCAGCATGCCGCCCCGGAGTCAAAAAATCCAATATCAACGAGCCGGCTTCAGTGATCAATGAATCCGAACAAATGAATGTAGGCGAATAATTTCAGTTGTACTCCCCGCTTTTAACTATCCGAAGGATGAATCAACCACCTTTAAGCGCACCCATTCT
>CALFUW010000063.1 GCA_937929815.1 uncultured Flavobacteriales bacterium
CGTGAACAACCGGATCTCAATTCAAAAACGATTTCAGGTGTACCTTACAAATCGCTGGTCGAAGCTTGTCAGGAGACCTTTGGCTCAGCCCGTATTGAAGGGATCGATGGAAACTGGAGATATGTAAAATTTAAAAACAAAAGTGGATACATGTGGGATGGATATACCCTATTGGTTTCCTCTCAATCCATTAAGACCACGCATATCAAAAGCCAGGTCGAACAAGCGCCCCAAACAGAAAGTCCGGATAATCGGTTGGAGGAGGCCATCTCAGCTTCTCCCACTAAGAAAGTGGATAATCCTTTTTCAGAGGTAAAACTGATTACAGAGAGCTACCCGTATTGCCGTGATATTAAATCCATTGATCAAAGTTTGTTTTATTATTCGGTTTATCTGGAGGATGATTACTATGTCATACGTCCGACTGAGCTGAGCATCGAACTCAAAAAAAACAGTCCGAAAAACGCACTGCACTTCAACATCAGGCCATCAGATGGAGACGGTTCTCTCTTTATCTTGGGATTGAAGACCCCAGTCAGAAACTGGAAAAGAATCAGAAACAATGATTTTCTGCTAACCCAAATGAATAGAAAATTAACTCCTGGTGTACGTCTGGAATTGTATGCCACCGAACCGGGGAGTTCATTTGGCAACATTAAACTCATGGCCTCCGGAACGGTAAAATCCTATGACAACGATTGCCCTGTCGTCGAGAATTATGGATTGATGGTGGAGATGATGCTGGAGAAGAAAGTCATATTTGACCTCACCGATCAATTGACTTACTGCGGAAGTTGCGGAGTTCCCGATATTTTCTGGTTTGGTGATTTGAACCAGGACGGATACACGGATTTGATATTTGTAGGCGAATATCCCGACTACACTGCCTTTACGCTATTCATGTCTCAGCCAGAGAGTTCTCAGAGATACGTGAAGATGTCCGAGTGGATTGTAGAAGACTGCGAATGATGCAGGGAACTTTTTTAGTACAAATGGTCTAATTAAAAAAGCGAATAGTAAGAGATTCGAGCAGGTGTTCTGGCTAATTAAAGATTCCAAAGTTGACTAGTTTTCACAATAGGCGCACGTTTACCGCAAGGTGTGTGTTTTATCCAGTTGTATTGGAAAAAAACTGCCCGAATGGATTGATTAACCAGGATGAGCTATGATATTTTGGAAGCTATCATGGGCGGTTTGAATGTAATTTCGGGCACTGTATGTGAAAAGCAATTTTAACTTATGACCAAGGCCGAATTAGAACAGAACAAAAATGAAGATTCGTTGAAACTTCTCATCAGCGAACTCAGAAACCGATCAGAAAAAATTGCTCTCGGAGGAGGTCGAACGAAAATCGAAAAACAACACCAGCAGGGCAAACTCACTGCCCGTGAGCGAATAAACCTTCTCCTGGATAAGGATGCCCCTGTGATTGAAATCGGATTATTTGCCGGCTGGGAAATGTACAAGGAGCACGGGGGATGTCCGGCGGGAGGTGTCGTGGTAGTCATCGGGTATATATGCGGCAGAATGTGTATTGTCGTGGCTAATGATGCCACAGTCAAGGCGGGAGCATGGTTTCCGATTACGGGTAAGAAAAACCTGCGTGCACAGGAGATCGCCATGGAAAACCGAATCCCGATCATCTATCTTGTGGACAGTGCAGGAGTGTATCTTCCGATGCAGGATGAAATTTTCCCGGATAAAGAAAATTTTGGCCGGATATTTCGAAATAATGCAATCATGTCGTCTCAGGGAATTACCCAGATTGCAGCCATTATGGGCAGTTGTGTCGCCGGTGGCGCCTACCTGCCTATCATGAGTGATGAAGCATTGATCGTAGATAAAACCGGGTCTATCTTCCTTGCGGGATCCTATCTGGTAAAGGCCGCCATAGGCGAAGATATAGACAATGAAACCCTTGGCGGTGCGACTACTCACTGCGAAATATCCGGTGTGACTGATTACAAAATGCCAGATGACCCCACAGCTCTGCAGACCATACGCAACATAATAGACAAATTAGGTCATAACCCAAAAGCAGGGTTTGACCGAAAAGAGGCGAAAAATCCTGCACGGGATCCAAAAGACATTTACAAAATGCTTCCTGCAGACCGTACCAAACCGTTTAAAACCCGTGAAATCATTGAATGCCTGATAGACTCTGACAGTTGGGTAGAGTACAAGGAGGGATATGGTAAAACCATCATTACAGGATATGCACGGATCGATGGCTGGGCAGTGGGTATTGTGGCCAATAATCGCGAAATCGTAAAAAACAAAAAAGGAGAAATGCAGTTTGGTGGAGTCATTTACTCCGACTCTGCCGATAAGGCTACGCGCTTCATTGCCAATTGCAACCAAAAGAAAATTCCCTTGGTGTTTCTCCAGGACGTTACAGGTTTTATGGTTGGAAGTCGTTCAGAGCATGGAGGCATCATAAAGGACGGAGCAAAGATGGTCAATGCAGTCGCCAATAGCGTGGTGCCAAAGTTTACTGTGATTGTAGGTAATTCATATGGAGCGGGCAACTATGCTATGTGCGGTAAGGCATACGATCCAAGGTTGATAGTAGCGTGGCCAACGGCACAGATTGCCGTGATGGGCGGGCAGCAGGCTGCCAGCGTACTGTTGCAGATCGAAAAAGCCAACCGTGCTTCCAAAGGAGAGGAAATTACCCCGGAAAAAGAAAAAGAGCTGCTCCAATCCATCATTTCAAAATATGAAAATCAGACCAATCCATACTATGCAGCTGCCAGACTGTGGGTAGATGCGATCATTGATCCTGCAGAGACCAGGCAATGGATATCTATGGGCATTGAAATGGCGAATCACAACACCGATATGAAGCGATATAATCCCGGAGTGATTCAGGTGTAATGGATATGTATCGGTAAAGAGGTAAAAAAGCCGACCCAAGGGTCGGCTTTTTATTTACTGATCGGTGAGTTATTTTCTCTTTTTCGATAGTCCAAGACCTGCTCCTGCAGCGGCAAGCAGGAGTAGCCCACCATCTACCGGCGTTGGATTGTTAGGCATGCCGGGCTGAGCTAATATCAGTCCAGGAGATACAAGCAAAATGAAAAACAGAATTATTCCAATTTTTTTCATGACAAAAGGGAGATTATTTTACAAATTTTTGTGTTGTGACTGTGGTGCCGGATTGCATACGTAATACATATGAACCTGCCGGTACATCTGCGATGCTATATGAAGTACGATGGCCAGCGGGTAAGGATATTGTAATCTTTTTTACTACACGACCCATCATATCAATGACTTCACAACTTCCATTTGAAATGGAACTTTCTGAAAGGATGTAAATGAAGTCATTGGCATACCATGTCTGAAGGCTTTTTGCCGCCGGTAGTATTTCATCTGTGCTTACAGCGGGTAAACCAAGATGAAGAATAAACCTATCAGATGCATTGGTAGAAGAATGTTGGAATGTATAGCTGCCATCAGTAAGAGTATGAAATGTGCTGGTAAGTCTATCTTCTAAGATGACCTGGCTGACTGCACTTAGTGAGTAGTCACTTAATTCGATAGTGAGAGCCTTGTTTAACTGCCCGGTTACATAGAGAGGTATTTGCCGGTAGCCGGTCAGCAGAGGAAGAGCACTGACGGCAAGTGCTGAGTTGCAGCTTGAAGTGGTGTAGATTGACGCTTTATCAATGTCGCGCGGCATCTTGTCGGCATCATAAAGTTCATCAAAGGCATCTGTGGCTTCACCTCTGAAATATATGCGCAGAGCATCTTCATCTGTACCATTGATAAGTTTTAAAAAAGCATAATCTATACTTGTTTGAGGCTTTTTGAGATTGATTGATTGTACCAAGGATTGATTTGCCTGGTTAAAGGTGATGCTACCACCTGTAGATGTGGCACGGATCCAGAACGCTTGATTGGGAGAAATCCAGAAATCGGTTGGTTCATTGAAGTTATATGTGATAAAATTACCCGTATTCGGATTGTATATATGGGCTGTAGCTACAGCATTACTGACTTGAGTATTTTTGAGGTTGTAGGTGGTCAAAAAGGGATTAACAGCCATATTCCATCCTGCGTTGTTTCCACTTATATTCTGGAACACCGGTGAATTTGTATATCCAAAATTGGTAGTCAGAGTTGGGTTGGTAGGATTATTATAGACAAAATCAATCTGATTATTTATCAATAAATCTCGTGTGAAGATACCATGTTGGTTTTCACCAGCATAGAGTGCATAGCCCATATTTTGATCATAGTTACTAAAAACAGATGGTGCCTGATAATTTCCAGTGTTAGGGTTCCACATAAATATGGAAGGATGCGTATTATTGAAAATCACACCTGTCGTTGGA
>CALFUW010000064.1 GCA_937929815.1 uncultured Flavobacteriales bacterium
ACCATACGATACAAAGCCTCCGAAACGTATTCTGATGAAAGTGACAAGAGGGTTTTCGAACCTGCCGGGTCTGATTACAGAGATTCTGTTTTTTTGATGAATCTTTTTACAAGCATAGGATTTGTCGAAGGGTTACAACATCTTCCATACAGACTCACTGTATCAAAACCTGTGAATTTGTATGGTGTTACCAGCCTGCCGGTGATCGAGCGGGGGCAGGACAAGGACGTTTTTTTAGGAAAAAATTATTTTGAGGTTCACGATAATCCCATTTTGTATTCGATCGCGGACACGGCTTCCATCCGGATCAAGAATACTCTTGTCACTGTCTCGGTCCACAGTCCAAACAAAGTAGTCAATGCACGAGATGCTCTGGAAGAGATGAAGCCTATTTTTGAAGCGGCAGCAGACTATTTAGGCGGTACTCTTCCTACAGATATTTACACTGTGCTTCTTCATCTGGCAAGTCCGGATATGATGATGGGATCAGGTTTCGGGGCTTTGGAGCATCAGAAATCCACTGTTTTGTATATGCCCGAATTTGCCGGCGAAGAGTTTTTCAATTACATGAACGACATTGTAGCTCACGAATTTCTTCACATCGTCACACCACTTACGCTCAAAAGCCAATATGTCCACAATTTTGATTTCAGCAATCCCAGGATGTCCAAGCACCTTTGGCTCTACGAGGGTGTCACAGAATATACTTCGCAGCTTATTCAGGTTAGAAGCGGCCTTATTGGCATCGATGAATTTTTGGAAAGAATGCAGGAAAAGATTGTAACAATGAACTCTTTTAATAAAAATGTCCCGATTACTACCAGTTCAAAATACGCACTTGATGTGTATGAAGACCAATACCTTGACGTGTACAACAAAGGCGCAGTGCTAGCCATGTGTATTGATTTGAAATTGCGTAGCCTATCAAACG
Organism: uncultured Flavobacteriales bacterium; assembly: GCA_937929815.1. Lineage (GTDB taxonomy): Bacteria > Bacteroidota > Bacteroidia > Flavobacteriales > Schleiferiaceae > Thermaurantimonas. The sequence continues at coordinate 932 of CALFUW010000064.1, forward strand.
GGGATGTCGGGCTTGGCGCCATCATTCAGAAATTGCAAAGCATATATGGCAGAGACACATTTTTCGTGGACGAAGACTTTTTTCAGATTTTTACAGATCATTCCTATCCGGAGATGAAGGAATTTTTCGCCCGATACTTTGAAGCCTGCGAACCTGTGCCACTCGAAGAATTGCTCAGTTTGGCAGGAATAGATTATAAACTCACCTATTCAAAGACTTTTCCATCTTTCGGGGGGATTCGAATCAACTACAATGAAGCCAGGAAATCAATTTATGTTTCGGACGCCGATGATTTAGACGAGTTCGGAAAAGCACTTGGGATACGCGAAGGCGACGAGATCATTTCTATTCAAGGGTTGCCTTTCACACTTGAAACGTTCGAATCTACGGTAATGAATTATTTTAATAACACCAAAGATGGAGATATCGTAGAATTTGCAGTGAATCGGCCAGGTAAAAAAAACAGGTATAAAAAAATGAACCTTAAAGCCAAAGCACATTTTGTAACCATCGAACAAGAACACTACCTTGAGCCATCAGACAGTGCTTCTGAAAAAAATGTAGATTTTAGAATTAAATGGATAAACCAATGAAAAAATGGCTGATTTTACACACACTGGTCATTGGAGCATCAGTTTTGGCTTGTACATCCGCCAGGAAAGAAGTTAGTACAGATCAAAAACCAGGCACAGCGTCTCATTTGCCCGGTTTTGATCTGACGCTTTTGGATTCGACATATCATCCATGTCAGGACTTTTACATGTTTACGACTGCGCGCTGGATGCAGCGAAATCCAATACCTGAAAGCGAGTCCCGCTGGGGGTCATTTAACATTTTGATTGAAGAAAACAACGAACGATTGTACAAACTGCTGCAAGAATATGGGTATGAGAAGGAGGAGTTTGTAAAATATTCTGCAAAACAACTTTGTACGGATTTTTTTAAGGCCGCAATGGACAGTGGTTATGCTGAGTCTAAAGCGCTTGGCGAATTAGCCCCACTGCTGAGCCTGACACACCAGATTCGGAGCATAAATTCACTGGTCGATTGGTTTATTTATGCCATGCAAGCTGGCATTCGTATACCTTTTTACATGTCGGTGCGTACAGATGCCAAAAATCCCGAACGTTACATCGTTTACTGGGGGCAGTCAGGACTTTCCTTGCCTGATCGGGACAATTACCTGCGTACAGATAGTATTTCCATTTATCTGCAAGATCGCTACAAAGCATTTTTATCAGATCTTTTCAAATTTTACGGGATACCTGAGCAGCAAACACGGGCAATGGCAGATGATGTCTACGGAATTGAACTTGCCCTTGCACGGATGCATATGCCAAGGCAGGATTTGCGCCGTGCTGAGCTGACCTACAACAAACTTTCTGTTGAAGAAGCAAACCAGCTGACCACCCATCTCAAACCTGGGATAATTCTCCAACAGTACGGGATTACCACAGACTCGATTGTCATTACTCATGTTCAGTATTTAAAGTCATTGGATTCTGTTTTGTTGAAATTTAAACCTGAACAATGGCGCTCTTATGCCATCTGGAAAACATATGAGGCATTCATGGATGCAATGCCATACGAATTGACAAAAAGACACTTTGACTTCTTCTCTGGTGAATTGTACGGAATTAAGACCATGAAGCCCAGATGGAAGAGGGTATTGTCTAAAATGAATGACGGACTGTCAGAACCTTTGGGACGACTCTTCGTAGAGCGTCACTTTTCTGCCGAATCCAAGGCAGATGTTGAGCTCATGGTTGAAAACATCCGCGAAGTATTTCGCGAGCGCATAAAAACACGCGACTGGATGACACCCGAAACACAGCAAAAGGCATTGGAAAAACTCAACGCATTCACATACAAAATCGGTTATCCAAATTCGTGGAAGTCTTTTGAAGGACTGGAAATACATCCTTCCAGCTATGTGCGCAATCTTCAGAATATTCGTATGTATCAGTTACGCGACAACCTCAACAGACTGGGAAAACCTGTGGATAAAAGCGAATGGTTTATGGGTGCTCATATTGTAAATGCGTATTACAATCCGACATTTAATGAGATTGTGTTTCCGGCAGGTATTTTACAACCTCCTTTTTATAATCCTGAAGCAGACCCTGCCATCAACTATGGGGCGATCGGGGGCGTAATTGGCCATGAATTCAGTCATGGCTTTGACGACCAGGGGCGCAAATACAATGCCTTCGGCCAACTAGCCAGTTGGTGGAATGCTTTGGATTCAATACAATTTGAGGCAAAAACCAGATTGCTGGTTGATCATTACAATGTGTATGAGCCGATCCCTGGCAATTTTGTAAATGGTAAAATGACTTTGGGTGAAAACATTGCGGATCTAGGTGGTCTTACACTTGCATACCATGCATACAAACGCTATCAGGCTGATCGACCCGCAGAGGTTATTTCAGGATTTACTCCGGAGATGCGACTATTTCTAGGTTGGGCACAAGTGTGGCAGAGCAATGTCACGGATGGATTTCTACGCATTCAACTGACAACAGATTATCACAGTCCTGCTCGCTATCGCGTAAATGGCCCGATGAGTATGATGCAGGAGTTTAAACGCGCCTGGGGTTGCAATAATGGAGATCCGATGGTGAAAGATGCAGAAAATCGCGTTGAAATCTGGTAATGAAAGAATTAATCTTCAGAGGTAAAACTATTCGAAGCCCAGAAGATATCCGCAGCCTGCCTGTAAGTGATCTGCCGGAGCTCTGCAGATTGATAAGGGAGTATGTGTCAAGGATTCCTACGGATAAGCCGGCGCACCTGGAAAGTTCTGCTTGCGTCACAGAGCTGTCGGTCGCATTGCATTATGTCCTTAATACCCCTTTTGACAAATTAATTTGGGATGTAGGACACCAGACAGCTGTTCACAAGGTCTTAACGGGCAGAGGCCCATCCATGTATCAATCACTTCGCAAACTAAATGGTGTATCAGGATTTCCCTCACCGGCAGAAAGCCCGTTTGACCTCTTTATCACAGGGCATTCTTCCACCAGCATATCCCTCGCACTTGGTCTGTGGCTTGCCGGGGATAAAAATAAGATTGCCGCCGTGATTGGCGATGGCGCTCTCACAGGGGGTCAGGCTTTTGAAGCGATCAATTTGGCCGGCGATATGAATGCAGATATTTTGGTGATCCTCAATGACAATGGTTTATCCATCGATGAGAATGTTGGGGCATTGAGTAAAACGAAAAGGTATGAATCTTTTTTTACATCGCTAAATTTTAAATACCTGGGTGAGGTCGACGGAAATGACATTCAAGCACTGATACCGGCACTGACGGATGCTGTCTCCTGGATTGGCCCGAGAGTTCTGCGCATCAGCACGCGGTTGAACCGATTCCAGACCACCTCCTACACGCGTAAATCATACACTCCGATACGATCTGTGGTAAACAAGTGTATCCGGCAGTGTCTTATCCAGGACGAAGATTTTTATGTATTGAGTCCGGCAATGCTCTCCGGCATTGGCCTCAGTGCACTGAAAGCAGATTTTCCCGGTCGGATTATTGACACCGGCATTACCGAACAAGCATGCGTGAGCATAGCAGCCGCCCTGGCTCAATCTGGAAAGAAAGTGCTAGTACACATCTACAGCACATTTCTTCAAAGAGCAGTGGATCAAATCATCCATGATGTAGCCCTTCAAAAGCTTCCTGTATTCTTTTTGGTAGATCGTGCCGGATTGGTCGGAGAGGATGGTCCGACACATCACGGAGTATTTGACTTCAGCGTCTTAAGCATGCTCCCGGGTATAGAGATACACTTTCCTTATTCAATCGATGCAATCGAAAATACTATTCTACACTGGTTTGCAGATCCTCGATTGATGGCCTTGAGGATTCCCAGGGATACGGATGCCTTCCAGGCAGATCAACCTCTACCTGTAGAGATCTGGAGAGAGGCCAGTACCACAATGGTAGCAGTCGGGATGATGGTTCATCAGGCCTACCAGGCATTTACAATGCTCACTAACGAAGGGTACAACCTCAACCTCTTGACATGTACCCTGTATCCTTTTTCACTTCAGGATGCTTTGGTGGAGAAACTTTTGACACAGAAAACAGTATTCTTTGTGGAAGAGGCATATGCTCCGGGCAGTGTTTCCGAGAAACTGATTTTTAATCTAATGACCTATCCAAATTCCAAATCATTGCCTACGTGCCAATGCATTCACCTCCCACATGAATTTATTCCACATGGCAGCGCCTCTGATTTACTACATTTAACGGCATTAAGCGCCGAAGATATTTATCACAACCTAAAAACCAAACTCACTATTATATGAATAAACACCTTCATGTAGCTGATTACGCAAATGATGCAGAACGTCACAAAGAATTTCACAAAAAAATTAACGAACTGGTACATGCCTTTTTTGCCGAGACCGGCCTAAGCCCTAAAGGAAATAACAAGCTTTACATCAAAGCAATTATTTTAATTTCAATGTATATAGTTCCTTTTATCATTTTGATGATATATCCCGTCAATACAGTACTGTTTTACACCCTTTGGTTTTTAATGGGCCTTGGTATGGCGGGGGTAGGAATGGGAGTCATGCATGACGGAAATCACGGGTCATTTTCAAAGTCTGATTTTTTGAATAAACTCGCCGGGTATTCCATGTTTCTACTGGCGGGCAATGTGATTACATGGAAAATTCAGCACAATATGCTTCATCACACATTCACCAATGTGCACGGAAAAGACGAGGATGTAGATACCGGAGGTTTGATCAGACTGCATCCCGAGCAGGATTGGAAACCCATTCACCGCCTCCAACCCTTTTATGCACCTTTGTTATACGGGTTGCTTACGCTCAATTGGTTGCTTATTAAGGATTTTGTTCAGTTACACCGATATCACAAGGTAGGTTTGCTGGCTCGGGCAAGGACTACCTATCCCAAAGAGCTCGCTGTATTGATTCTAACAAAGATTATTAACTATGGAATCTTTATTGTCCTACCATTTATAATCATAGACCGGGTGTGGTACGAAATTTTGGCAGGTATTTTTTTAATGCATTATACAGCAGGAATTACATTGAGTTTTATTTTTCAAATGGCGCACGTTATGCCTCATGTAGATCAGATAGCAGATATTTCACAAAAAAATCGGGTGTGGAGTGTTCATCAGCTGCAAACCACTGCCAATTTTTCAAGGCATAATCCATTGATCACATGGTATCTTGGGGGTCTGAATTACCAGATCGAGCATCACCTCTTCCCGCACATCAGCCATATCCATTATCCAAAGATTTCTGAAATAGTAAAGCAAACTGCCCAGGAGTTTGATATCAAATATCAGGAATACAGCCGTTTTGGAGAAGCCTTGGTCGAGCACTTCAGGTATTTGATCTGGCTAAGTAAAAAGCCTGTGTAATGATTTTTCGCCTGATGTATGAATTGGCAATCAGGTGCTATCTGTCAGCCATTGCTCTTGCGTCTTTGTGGCATCCAAAAGCTAAGGCATGGATTCGGGGTCGGAAAAACTGGCACAACAAACTTAAATCCATTGTTCCGGATCATGATGTTGTATGGTTTCATGCTTCTTCACTGGGAGAGTACGAAATGGCAAGACCAATCATTCACGCGGTAAAGTCGCAGAACAAAAACGTGAACATTTTTGTGAGTTTTTTCTCTCCCTCTGGTTTTGAGTATTTCAAAAATGACGGGACTGTTACCGGTATCTTTTATCTCCCCCTAGATACTCACGCTAATGCGAGAAAACTTCTGGAAATTGTAAGGCCTAAAGCAGTGATTTTCATAAAGTACGAATTTTGGCCAAATCTGCTCAGTCAGATACTCGATCAGAAGATACCATTATTTTTTGCAGGTGTTACCTTTAGAAAAGATCAATGGTTTTGGAAAATTCCCGGCAATCCGGTGGTGAAGATTTTGTCTCGCAGCACAGCAGTTATGGTTCAAAACATTCAGTCACTGCAGATTGCCGGAAACAATGGACTCAAATCTAACATTTTTTTTACCGGTGACATACGATTTGACAGGGCATTGGAAGTAAGTAAATCCAGTTATGATGGAAAAAAAATTGAAGATTTTTGTGCATCGCACTACACAATTGTAGCAGGAAGCAGTTGGCCGGCTGACGAACGCCGATATATACCCCTTATACATAAATATCCAAAATGGCGCTGGATAATTGCTCCTCACGATGTGTCTCCTAAAAATATCAGAAGACTTACAAATCAGTTGGGGCAATCATTTTCTTTGTTTACCGATGAGAATCCAAAGAATTCAACATGTCGGGTATTGGTCATAGATGTAATAGGTCATCTGGCCCGCCTCTACCGGTATGGACACATAGCTCTAATTGGCGGGGCATTTGGTACAGGATTACATAATATTCTGGAAGCCCTCGTTTATGGCAAACCAGTTTTATTCGGGCCGGATTATCATAAGTTTTGGGAAGCAGAAGAAGTCATTCAGCAAGCACTAGGTCATTCCTTTAATACAACAGAAAAACTGGAATCGCTTTTAAACGCTTATGCCCAAGAGAATCTACGAACCTACACAGAAAGGCGAATTCGCCAATGGTTCGATCAGTACACCAATGCTACGCCTAAAGTTACCCAACTTCTTTCAAAATCAATTTCTTAAACTTCTAATAAAGGAAAGCAGAGATATTTAAAAACCAAAATATAAAATTTCAAACTTACTGATCTACGGCAGATAAGTGAAAAGTTGAATCTTCCTCTGTAAAAAACATTGAAAACCATTTTTTTCGTCAATTTTGATCATCTTTGATCAGTTGTTAATTTGTTTCACAAACAGGTATCAATAATGTTGTGATAGGGATTAAAGTCGGATGTATTCTGCGATCAGCAAAGAAGATAATTCAATTAAATCACTAGCAATTAATAGGTTACAAAATGTTTAAAAAAATGTTTCTCATATTTTGATTTTTGAATAAAAGCACCATTACATTTGCAGCCCGTTTTTCAGAAATTGGGAAGTTCTTTGGGTGAGAGGGTAGCTGGTGGGTAAAAACCAAAAAAATTGCAAAAACGCCGTTGAGATGTTGTGCAAGAAAAAAGAAGCAGTACCTTTGCAGCCCGATTTTACGAGGGGAAATAGAATAGAGAAGATTAGTAGTTCTTTGAAAATATAGGTTAGCAGCAGACAGAGCGGGAGAAAGGTGGACAGGGTGTAAGGAATTACAACGGAGAGTTTGATCCTGGCTCAGGATGAACGCTAGCGGCAGGCCTAACACATGCAAGTCGAACGGCAGCTATGAGCAATTGTAGCGAGAGTGGCGCACGGGTGCGTAACGCGTATGCAACCTACCCTAT
>CALFUW010000065.1 GCA_937929815.1 uncultured Flavobacteriales bacterium
GCAATTCTTTGTGAAACCCGGTACCGAAATGCAATGGTACCACTATTGGAAAGAAGAGCGCATGAAGTGGCACTTATCGCTTGGCCTTCCGGCAGAGATGTACCGATTTCACGACCATGACAAACTCGCCCATTATGCCAATGCGGCCTGCGATATACAATTTGCTTTTCCATTCGGATTTAAAGAACTGGAGGGCATCCACTCCCGGACCGATTTTGATCTCGCAAACCATGAAAAATACAGCGGAAAGAAAATGCAATATTTCGATTCGGAGACAAACGAAAGTTACATTCCCTATGTAGTGGAGACCTCCATTGGGTTAGACCGCTGTTTTCTGGCAATGATAAGTTATGCTCTGCGTGAAGAAACGCTCGAAGACGGTAGCACCCGCACACTGCTGAAGTTGCCTTATATCCTTGCACCGGTCAAGACAGCCATCCTTCCGCTGGTAAAAAAAGACGGCCTTCCGGAAAAATCCAAAGAAGTACTCGACCTGCTGAAGTGGGATTTTCTCTGCGCATACGACGATAAGGATTCTATCGGAAGGCGCTATCGCCGTCAGGATGCCATAGGCACCCCATATTGCATCACAATTGACCATCAAACATTGGAGGATAATACCGTGACAGTCCGCGATAGAGATACCCTCTCTCAAATACGCATGCCCATATATGAAATTTCAGCACACATTGCAACCGCAATTCACATAAAAAACTATTTAGGTTAGCCTAATTTAATTTTTTTTAAGCTAAAAAAAGGTGTATTTTTGTTATTGAATTGATGCAGTTGTGTACACCTATTCCGAAGAAAATTATTTAAAAACCATTTATGAGCTCAGCAACGGAGGAAGCACGGCTGTGAGCACCTCTTCCATAGCCCTTTCATTAGAAATGAAAGCTCCTTCTGTGACCGAAATGCTCAAAAAATTGTCTGAAAAGGGACTGGCTATCTATGAAAAGTATCAAGGATGTACACTTACCGAAGAGGGGCTGCAGCAGGCCATATACATCGTGCGCAAGCACAGGTTGTGGGAGGTTTTTCTGGTAAAAAATCTGGGAATGAAATGGGATGAAGTACATGCCATCGCAGAACAGCTGGAGCATATCAACAGTGAACTCCTCATAGAGTGCCTGGACAAATACCTCGGCTACCCAAAATTCGATCCACATGGAGAGCCGATACCTGACAAATATGGAAATATAGTCAATAGCAATCGCGTGCGTCTCTCGCATATGGAAGCGGGACAATCGGCCGTTCTCAAAGCAGTAGCTTCAGATACCCCGGATTTTTTACAATATCTCGACTCGGAAAATCTTCAATTGGGTTTTGTAATCAAAGTTTTAAAGATTTATATACACGACAGTAGTCTGAAAATAGAGATAAATCAAACATACCAAACCAATATTTCAGAAAAGACCGCAAACAATCTTCTGGTTGAGCCTATATGAAGATAATCCGCCCGATTTTTTTGCTATGTGTAGCTACATTTATTCTTTCGTGTGGCTCTAAATCACCCGAATTACGGGATAAACCAACGGTAGTATGCACTACTACGATGATTTATGATGCAATCTCACAAATCTTTGACAGCACGATATATGTATCTACATTAATAAAGGCAGGTGTTGACCCACACACGTATAAAGCCACTGCTGGCGATCTGAAAAAGATTAAAAAAGCAGATATTGTCATCTACAATGGCCTTCATCTGGAAGGGAAGTTTTCTGAAATTCTCGATGAACTACATCGAAGAGGAAAAGCCATACCAGTAGCACGGTACATCAAAAAGGAAGATTTGATTTTTACGAGTGAAAACGTGACCGACCCTCACATTTGGTTTGAAATTCCGCTGTGGCAGCTTGCCTTTCGACATACGATAGATGAATTGTTAAACCGATTTAAGGAGAGATTGACCCCTGATCAATTGGAGTTTATACAACAAAATGCTGAGAGGTACTTTCTCGAACTCACGGAAGCGCATCACGAAGCGCTGAGGTTGCTTAGTGAAATTCCTTCAGAACAGAGGGTGGTAATCACCGCTCACGATGCATTCAACTATTTTGGGAGAACGTATTCGATTGAGGTCATCGGCCTGCAAGGCATTAGTACTGCATCCGAACATGGCCTGAAAGACATTGTAGACATGATTCAGCTGATTGTAAACAGGCGTATTCCTGCCATTTTTGTAGAGAGTACCGTATCTGAGAAAGCCGTAAGAGCTGTAATAGAGGGTTGCGCCTCTAAAAATCATCACATCCAACTGGGCGGAATGCTTTACTCGGATGCTCTCGGGCCTGAAAATTCCGGGCACCACACATTGGCAGGGGCCTTCCGACACAATGTGCACCAGATCTATAACTCTCTCAATCAGGCGCACCATGAATGATCCGTCATTGCTAAGTACTCCTGCCGTAGAGGTACGGAATCTGACAGCCGCGTATACACAAACACCTGTTCTTTGGGACATTGATTTGGAAATTCCCCAAGGTGTTTTATGCGGCATCATCGGGACAAATGGCTCAGGAAAGTCCACACTGCTAAAGTCCATAATAGGGCTGCATCGTGCAGATGCCGGTGAGGTCAGGGTTTTTGGCCGGAAGATCGAAGACGTGCGACACAGAGTGAGCTATGTGCCCCAGAGAGAAACTGTAGATTGGAATTTTCCGGTTACTGTCATGGATGTGGCGCTTATGGGGCGCTATTCATCCAAAAATATTTTCAAACGGATTTCTCAGATGGATCGCAAAGTAGCTCTTGAAGCACTGCATCAGGTAAATTTGGTCGAATATAAAGACAGACACATCAGCCAGCTTAGTGGCGGCCAGCAGCAGCGGGTATTTCTGGCCAGAGCGCTGGCTCAGCAAGCTGACCTTTACATTATGGATGAGCCTTTTGCAGGAGTAGATGCCATCACCGAAGATGCCATTCTAAAACTGATGAACCAAATGAAAAAGGATGGCAAAACAGTCATAATCGTTCATCATGACTTGCAGACGGCATATGAATTTTTTGACTATTTTGTCATGCTCAACACACGACTGGTAGCTGCTGCTTACAAACAAGAAGCATTCAAAGACCATAATCTCAGGGAGACCTTCGGAAGTAAGCTCACTATACTAAGCAAACTCAGTGAAATGATTGGGAGAGAAAAACTACCTCCACCTGCCTCAAATACTCAAAAACATTAAGCGCCAATGGAGCCTAATTTTTGGTGGGTCATTGCCGGATGTGTCCTTCTGTCGGTAGCTTCTGCACGTGTTGGTCTTTATTATTTTTTACAAAAAAAGTCCCTCTCCGGCGATGTCATTTCACATGCTCTCCTTCCTGGAGTGGTATTTGGGTATCTCCTTGCAGGTGAAAAAAATGTGTTCGCTCTTCTTGCAGGTGCATTTGTATCAGGGCTCATATCGGTACTCGTCATGGAACGCATTCAGCACTTCACATTTATCAAGTCGGATGCATCCATGGCTATTGTTTTAAGTACTTTCTATGGCGTTGGAATTGTTTTACTGACGTATACCTACAGACTTCCATTCGGAAATCAAGCCGGACTGGACACGTTTTTGTTTGGTAAGGCTGCGTCGCTGACGTTAGACGATGTCACCGTGTATGCCATCCTGGCTATAGCCATATTGATACTTGTCCAGGTATTTGAGAGGCCTTTTTTAATCATGTCGTTTGATCCATTGTATGCCGACTCCGTAGGTCTCAAGGTTCGCCTGTTGAGGCAGCTACTCACCTTTTTGATCATCAGTGCTGTGGTTTTAGGGGTTCAGGCAGTGGGAGTTGTACTGATGTCTGCTTTCATCATTTTGCCCTCAATGATCGGTCGATTGCTTTCCTCTGATATCCGGAGAATTCGCATTTTGTCCTTGCTATCAGGCATCTTCATGGCGATATGTGGATCCTTTATCAGTTATTACCAGGCTAAAATGCCTACCGGGCCGGTAATGGTGCTGGCAGGTGGGTTTATGGTGCTTCTAATATTGTTATGGAGGTCTGTGTCCTACTCCGTCTTTAAAACGATCCAAGAGCTTAAGTACAGACAAAAGATAAAACGTGAGGACGCTTTGAAATTTCTCTATAAGACTATTGTAGAGGAGAGTATTCGTGTAAAAACAGATGGTAAATCCCAGGGGGATTTCAGAAAATCCGGCTCCGAAATCATCTCCGCAAATCAGAAAAAGACTGTTAGAAAACTTATTAAAGACGGATATGCAGAAGTTCACGACGGGATTGTGAGTTTGACAGATAAGGGCAAAACGGAAGCCGAACGCATTGTACGGCTTCATAGACTCTGGGAAGTGTATCAGGCTACCAGGCTGCGAAAAGACAAGGATCTCTTACACAAAAGTGCAGATGTAATGGAACACTTCATTCCACCCCATATTGAAAAAATGCTTATTGCTGAATTGAATAAGCCTGCCAAAGATCCCCACAATAAAGACATCCCTTATGGTAGATCCTGAAGTGTTGATTACAGCGATACTGCTATCGGCTGCATCGGCCATAGCCGGTGTCTATCTCGTACTTGGCAAGCAGTCTATGTATGGCGATGCGCTGTCCCACTCAATTCTGCCCGGCATAGTACTGATGTATCTGATTACAGGTGAGCGAAGTTTTTCCGGGTCGCTGCTTGGTGCTGTGATTACAGGAGTAGTGGCATCCCTGCTCATTGAGCGCTTGCAGCAGATACGGGGAATCCCTCAGGATGCGGCCATAGGGACAATTTTCGTGGTGTTTTTTGCCTTTGGTATAGTCTTGATAAGTGGACCGGCAGCCGGTGTAGATCTGGATCAGGATTGTGTTCTTTTCGGCGAAATAGCTTTTGTGCCCTTTGAAAGGGTCCAACTGGGCGCGTATGACATGGGAGCTAAGGGTGTATGGATATCCGGGTTTTTGCTCGTTATGAGCTCCCTATTTCAGTTTTTATTCGGGAGAATCATGACGCTTACAACCTTTCAATCTGAATTTGCTTACTCAGTCGGAATAAATCCGAAAAGGGCGAAATTAGTTTACAGCATTTTTGTTTCTGTGGTTGTTGTCCTGGCGTTTGAGCTTGTAGGGGTTATTCTTGTGATTTCCCTATTGGTCACCCCAGCCGCCACTGCCTGGCTTTACTGTAAGAGACTCGGGGTTCTGATCACTGCATCAGTACTTATAGCTGTGGCTACCACACTGACAGGAGTTGTAACGGCAAGCCTTGCTGATGTATCCATCAGTGGGTCCATAGCGGCTGTACAAGGATTTGTTTTTCTGGGTTCCGCCTATTTGTATGCACACAGACACACCCGAAAAGTGAAAAAAATTCACTAGTCGACAGATGTTTTTTCGATCAATCGAAATCCTTCTCCATGAATGTTGATGATCTCGAGTGTGGGGTCTTCTTTTAGGTATTTTCTGATTTTAGCCATGTACACATCCATACTTCTGGCAGTGAAATAGCTGTCATCCTTCCATATTTTCAGGAGTGCATCCGTTCTTTTGACAAGGTCATTTTTGTTTTTGAAAAGCAGAGCAAGAAGGGCAATCTCTTTTGGAGAAAGTGTTTTGGCTTTATCAAAAATTTTCAGCTCCCTCAGTCGGGTATTGATTGTACAATTTCCGGCGGAGAGCACTTCAGGGATTTCACTGTCTTTATTGTCAATTTCTTTACGGTTCAGGAGCGCATTTATTTTATGCAGGAGTATCTCCGAGTCAAATGGCTTAATGATATAATCATCTGCTCCGGTCTGATATCCTTTTATTACATCTTCTTTTAGTGCTTTAGCAGTAAGGAAGATAATCGGTGTGACCTTATCTATGGCGCGAATGTCGGATGCAAGTGAAAATCCATCTTTTTTAGGCATCATTACATCTAACACGATTATATCGTAGTCATTCGATTTAAAAAGATTTAATCCCATAATCCCATCCCTGGCAAGCGTTACCTCAAAATTGTTGATTTCAAGATAATCTTTTAGCACCAATCCGAAATTAGTGTCATCTTCTACCAGGAGGATTTTCTTTGTGCTCATTTGATATTGTTTTAATTATTGTTAAAAATAACTGTAAATGTACTTCCTTCATTTGGTACACTTTGCACTTGTATGGAAGCATTGTGCAAACGCAGTATTTCGGACACATAACTCAGACCAAGGCCATGACCTTTTACGTCGTGAATGTTTCCGGTAGTCTGTCTGTAAAAACGATCAAATATTTTTTTCACCACATCCTTACTCATACCGATTCCTTTATCCTTAATGGCGATGGCTGTTTGTTTTTGATTGAGCATAAATATTTCGATCTCAATATCTAATACGTCAAAGGAATATTTAATCGCATTATCTAGCAAATTTATGATAACATTTTTAATGTGCTCCCGGTCTCCAAAAATTCTTGGATTTTCAACATGGTTTACAACGCGTATTGTACCGCTTCTGTTTTCAATCTGGTATTTCATGTGTTTAACAGCTTCTTCTGATATTTCTAGCAGATTGATCGCTTCAAGGCGAAGCTGCAAATGTTTTTTATCAAGCAATGCCAACCTAAGAACTTGCTCAACCTGTTGATTCATTCGTTTATTTTCATCTTTTATCATGTTTACATACCTTTTCAAACGGTCAGGATCAGACAGCACCTTAGGGTTTGACATCGCATCGGTAGCTAGGGAAATCGTCGCTATAGGTGTTTTAAACTCATGGGTCATGTTGTTTATAAAATCTGTTTTTATTCTGGAAATTTCTTTTTGGGTGAGCATCTGATCCACCGTAATGAGAAAGGTGACTACAATGATCAAAATCAAAAAAAATGTCAGAACCATAAGCCACTGAATGCTTTGATACAAAAATGACTTCTTCTTTGGAATGTACAGATACAACCACACAGGAGGCGACATCACATCATAGCGAAACAGCATGGTTTTATACTCGGCCAATTCGGGATTGAAGTTTTTAGACTTAATGTTTGTCAATTGTTGTTTTTCGTAAATTCCAAATTCAAACGGAGTATTGATGTTTTTAAAAGACAATTCACTTTGAATCAAAGAGTCTAAATTAATATCATCCAGTCGCTCTTCGATAGATTGGAAAGTGAAAAAATCCGTCATCATCAGTTCTTTTACCACAGAGTCAACCACTTGCAATCTTCTTTGGTAGAATTTTTTTAAAGATTTATTGAAATTTTGGGCTAAATCTGTTTTATCAGCCCCGTTATTTCCCGATGCCGAAGTACCGGGCATATTTTCAAATACTTCATCGATAGACTCTACAAATTCGTTTTCTCCATTTGATTTTTGAAGGTTGAGACTTTGAATAATTTTCCGAAACTTTTCGCTATTGTCAATTTTCTCTGCCACGCGATTAAGTGCCTCATTCACATCCCGGTCAAGATTGTTTTCAGATAATTTTAAAGCGGCCTTAATCCAGAATAATTGAATCAATATAACTCCTACCAAAGCAGCGGAATTAAGCGCGACAATGACCTTAATATTTTTAATCTTCACCGTCGAATTTTTTGTTTGGCAAAGTTATGCAGACTGTTGTACCTACATCTACAGTCGAATTTAGTTCGATATGTCCTCCCAGCTTATCAACAGCTTCTTTGACCAAATAGAGACCTACGCCATTGCCTGACACTTCAGGGGATACCCGAAAAAACATATTAAAAACTTTTTCCTGAAATTCATAGAGAATTCCCTGTCCGTTGTCTTTAATGATAATTCTGGCCTCTTTGGGATCTGTTATTACATCAATTTTTACTTCGTGACTTGCGAAATCTTTTTTTCTGAATTTTATCGCGTTGGAAATAAGATTTCCAAGTATAATTCTCAATCGAAATGTATCTGTCGTAATAGGTGTATTGGACTGAATATTGACTGAAGTCCTGATGTGATTCTGATCTATTTCAAATGAAAATTCTTTGAGCACCGAGCGAATAAATGAATGAAAGTCTATCTCCTTGTAATCATAAATATCTTTACCGTTTTGATAATATTGGACAATCGATCGTATAAAATAATCAAGCCTCAGTACACTGTCTTCAATCATTGAAAAATATTGTATGCTGACAGGGTCGGTGATGTCTTCCAGGGCAATGTCTATCAAACCTTTAATAGTCGTGATTGGCGCTCTTAAATCGTGGGAGGCAGAGTAGATAAAGCGGTTCAGTTCTTCATTTGTTTTTTCAAGTTTTTTAATTTGATCCCGGATCGTCTCTCCGGCGAGATAATATTTCACCGCGTTTTCAAGGATGATGGATACATCATTGATGTCCCATGGTTTTTTGATAAAGTTGTAAATATGACCCTTATTGACAGCATCTATTACCGCCGTAATGTCTGAATAAGCTGAGGTAAGTATTTTGACAGCATGGGGCTGAATGTGTGATGCAGTAAATAAAAATTCAGCCCCGGTAATCAGAGGCATTCTTTGATCCGAGATTATGATCTCGGGCATTTCAGCTCTGATAATACGAAATGCTTCCTCTTGGTCATGGGTTATGAATACAGTGTACTTTCTTCGGAAGGCGGATGCAAAGGATTGAAGGTTGCCAAGTTCATCATCCAGGTACAAAATTTTTATCTTTTTCATGAATTGATGGTTTCGGTAATTTCTTTAAGTTGTTTACTGATTGCGATTTTAAATGTTGTACCCTTTCCTTCCTCAGAATTGACTATAATCTTCCCATGGTGTTTTTCGATGATTTTGTAGACGATCGCCATACCGAGACCTGTACCTTCTCCTACCTTTTTAGTTGTAAAAAACGGCTCAAATATTTTCTTTTTGACCTCCTGGGACATTCCGATTCCATTATCAGATATTTCAACAATGAAATTGTCATCCTCGTGCTTGGTGGTGATGGTAATTTTACCATTTTCACCGGGTGGGAAAGATTTTGCATTGATTGCATCAATAGCGTTTGAAAGAATATTCATAAAAACCTGATTTAGTTTTCCCGGATAACACTCGATCTCTGATGAATCGCAGAAATTTTTCTCGACTTCTATTTTGTTTTTCAATTTATTGTTTAGTAAAATCAGCGTCGCTTCGATGTTTTCATTGATGTTTGTGTGCTTGAGCGCGTCCTCATCAAGTCGACTGAATGTGCGCAGCCCAACGACGATTTCAGAAGTTCTTTTAGCTCCTTCTTCAATACCATTCAGCAGCTCATCTATCTCCTTAATGAGGTAGTCTACATCTATTTTTTCCTTCAATTTCAGGATTTTTTCAGCTTCCGGGTAAGTATCAAACGTTTTCCCGTATTCGGTCAGTACCTCGGTCAGCTCCTGAATGTCCAGCTTCAAGGGATAAATCCCGCTCGTGATGAAGTTGATGGGATTATTTATTTCATGGGCAATGCCTGCTGTGAGTTGACCTATGCTGGCCATTTTCTCCTTATCGACCAGTTGGGATTGAGTGTCTTGCAGGTCCTTTAGGATTTTTTCAAGTTTTTGATTGGTTTTTGACAATTCTTCGGTCCTTTTTTGTACTTTCTCTTCGAGAAGGATGTTTTGTTCGCGGATGAGTTTTTCATTTTCCTCTGCCCTCAGAAGTGCCTGCAGCTGCGAATACTCTTTTTCTCTCTGCAAAACTTTGATCTTATCCGCAAGTGCAAATGATAGCAAAAGAACTTCAAAGCCTGAACCGATCAACATGGTATATTTGGTAAAATTATTGTAGGGCAAAATGCCAAAATCTTTCATTGAAAACACAAATATTCCTACCATAAATATACTCCATGCTATCAGATAATATTTCGCTGACCGAATGCCTGAAAAGGCCATGCGGATGGAAATGTATAAAATCAAAACAGCGACAAAGCCCTGAGTAGGCAGAAGCACCTGATATCCAACCTTAACAAATGAAAATACTGTAATTAGCATAATCACCACATAGAGAAAAAGGAAAAGTTTCAGGATAAAATAATAGCTTTTACTAAAATCTTTTACATTCAAAAAAGTAATCATAAATTGAATCCCCGTCATACTGGCTAAAGCTGAAAAAGTGGTGGGCGTGATTTCGATTAAATAAGGGGAAAATCCAAAATAAAAATGATGTAATCCATTAAAACTTGACTGGGCAATACCCACCAGCAGTGTGTGCACAACATACCATAGATAAGACCGATCGCGTATGGTAATAAGTAAGAAAAAATTGTAGAGAAACATGGAACCAATAAGCCCGACGTAGAGACCATTGATTAAAATGTAAAACCGCTCGACATTCCTACTGTATTCAGGAGTTTCTATTTTCAAAGGAATGAGCATTTGCTCATGATTTTGAACACTTAAATAAATATCCAGCGCTTTTGAATCAATAAAAATTATCCTGTAAATATGATCTGAACTCCACACATCGCGTTGGCTT
>CALFUW010000066.1 GCA_937929815.1 uncultured Flavobacteriales bacterium
GCGTGCAAGGGCAATTGCCAGATCGCCGGTACCGGTAGCTACATCAAGTATGTATTTGGGCTTAGCATCAGAAGCGAGTTTTAAAAGTTTTCGCCTCCAGAGCCGGTCTATTCCTAGTGAGAGGGTGTGATTTAAAAAATCATACTGTGGAGAAATGTTGTCAAACATCTCGGCCACTTGCTCTTTTTTACTGCCCTCGCTGTTGTACGGTTTTACGTCCATGATTTTATACAAAAAAACAAAACCTTAACACCAGGTAGAGGTGAAAAGGTTTTGAAGCCGTGTCTGATTGGAAGGATTATTCGCCGTCGAAATTTTCGTACCGGTCCATTTCCCTGTCGTAGAAAGCGTCAGCCTCCTCCAGAAGTTGCATAATCTCGGCGGGTACATCGTCTTCTTCACCAAAGTCCACATCGTCCAGCCATTCCAGTTCATCGTTAAACATATTGAGGATAAACCGCGGAAACTCCGTGTGAATCACAAATATATCATCCGGAAAATCGGTATTGTCAGCAAGAAGAAATTTAGGCATACTCATCGGTGGTTAAGCATTTAAAAATTAAGATAATTAATTCGTAACAAAGGTAATCCCAACCCCATAAACAAGACGGTGAGACCCCATTTTTGGGCATTTATTAACGGATTCCGTCATCGCTGCTGCCATGGCGGGCTTCGGGCTACTGAATTCATACCCGGCTTGTCTCACAAAGCCAGGACACGCTGCAGTGCATTATATTAGGGTCGAGGCCGCAGACAAAATCCTTCGGACGGTAGATGGTCAGCTGCTAAATTGTACAAGAGGGGATGCCCGTCATGAAATTCAAAGGACATCCTCAGAGAAGGCCGCTCACAAAAACTGTACTCTTACAAATCTCAAATCGATATCACAGCTCACATGTTGACCTTTATATATTATATTTTACATATATAAATTATAGCAATTAAATTAAGCCAAAGGTTATAAAATATTTATATTATTAAATGGTTTAAAACATTCGTTTATTTCATCATATTTTTTTTCATACGAAATTTTATTTACATATATTTTATTGTTGTTCTTAATCCATATCAAAATGAATAAAATAAACACCATTTACATCATATGTATTATTTTCATATTTATTGGAATATGAGGTCATTATACCTTCCGGCTATTAGTAGTATCAGGACTTATCGTCTATATTCCTTTTGCTACCACATAGTTTGCATTTCTTTTGCCAATAGTTCTCCTTATATATTTATTTACTTCCGGAAAAGTACCTTATGATCATACATTTGGAATTTTATGTATAATTTATGCTCCTTACTACTACATATGATTAGAAAATTTATTGTTTCTAGTCTTTTTTTAAACTTTACATGTTTTTTTAATTATATAACAAAATATAAAAATTAAAATTTGCCGGTTTGTACAAGGAAGAGGTATTAAAACAAACGATTTAATAATTGGTTGTATTATATTTATGTAAAATATCTCTTGATAAAATATACAAATTTACTCATAATAAATCATTGCAATATGCATCAAATAATGTATATATATCGCATGTCATTATTTTATCATAAAGTATTTTTTATTTTTCAAAGTAAGACCTCCTATTTAGTCATTATTATTAAAAATATAATACATCTCTGTGCCATTATTTTATATGAATATTATATTTTAAAAATTTTGAAAAATACAAATTATTCTATTCAATAAATACAAGTAATAGATTTTTTATTATTAGGAGGGATCTAATTAATTAATATTACAATACAATCATTACTTTATTCCAAAAAAAATAATGATAATATCTTTTTTTTATAAAACATATTATTCGTTATTCAATTGACTAAATATCATATTAATTATTTCCAAGTTGTAATTACCTTTCAAATAGAAGCTGTTAACAGCCTTAATGAAAATTTCATAAATGGACTTGAAATTTTTACCTACCCCTGTAGTCTCAAAAAAATTTTGATAATCATCATTAAGGCTTTTTTTAAACTTCGAGCGTTTCTTGAGTTTTAGCTTATTGTTGAGTGTTTTCCATTTATCACCAAATTTCCCATTGTTTAAACCATCCTGAGATAAAGCTACGCAATCAATAGCGAGGAATAAAGAAGCAAAGTCAATCTGATCACCTTTATCCCTTACACACTGAGCTTCACTGTCGGGCTTTATGAAATCTACCGTACATAAATATGTTGTAGCTCCGATGGGCTTTTCTTTACGGGATTTTCTTTTAATCTTTGATGACCAAGGGATTACTCCAGTAGGATTAACTTTTACATTCTATTATTCGGGATGGCAGATTAGACTTCGATCGGATGTCCTGACTCTTGAATCATTGTATGCTAAGCCGTGATGTGCATTATTTGATATCAAAATCTCACAAATCGAAAGATAATCAACATAGCAGACCATAAGTATTAGGATCCCGGGTTGAATTTAAAATCGAAATGGATATACCCGAGAGGCTCTTTGCCATTGTAAGATCCTGATCCCTCTTGTAAAAAAATATCATTCAGTCTTGTGATATTACAGGTGTATCGGAGTGATTAGTTTACCATAGATCTGAAGCCTGAGCAAATGTGTCTCCTTGATACTAAACATAAGTATACCTTATGATTTCACACCGAAATCCAGTCTGAGTGAATACGAATCATAAAGTACCAAAATCGCATCATCGTATAAAATGATTTCTTTACATCTGCCGATACGCTTTTAAAGTGTGATATTTGCCGGACTTTCCAAAAAGCACCCGTACAACAAGGGATAGATCTGCACATGTACCCTCTGATACGCCGTATTTTATTTACCATACCACCGGAAGAGGCTCATCACCTGACCATGTCAGCACTTAAGGCAGTGTATGAATGGCCAATCGGCAGAAAACTCCTTGAATCCAACTTTAATGCAGGTGATTACCGGCCATTTGAATGGAAAGGTCTTCGATTCAGACATCCTGTCGGATTGGCCGCCGGCTTTGACAAAGATGGCGCATACATCAATTCATTAGCTGCATTGGGATTTTCGTTTATCGAAGTAGGGACGGTGACTCCCCTCCCTCAACCCGGAAATGACAGACCAAGGCTCTTCAGACTTCCGGCGGATAGGGCTCTGATCAATCGAATGGGATTTAATAACGAGGGCGTGCACGCACTTCGGGCACGACTTGCGAAGCATCGGCCAGTCAACCTGGTCATCGGGGGCAACATTGGAAAAAATAAAGATACTCCCAATGAAGAAGCTGTAAATGATTATATCAACTGTTTTGAAACACTTCACCCGGTGGTTGACTACTTTACAGTCAATGTCAGTTCGCCCAATACCCAAGGACTTAGAGCATTGCAGGACAAAAAGCCCCTGGAGAATATACTCCATCAATTAATCAGGCATCCCATGCAATCCGTAGCATATCGCCCTGTTTTGCTTAAAGTAGCTCCTGACCTGACCGACGGACAGATCGATGATATCGCAGAAGTCTGCCGTAATACCGGCCTGGATGGCATCGTGGCTACCAATACGACCATCTCACGGGAGGGGTTGGCCAGTCCTCCTTCTGTAGTGGCACGTCTCGGTGGTGGCGGGTTGTCAGGACGCCCGGTGCGGGATCTATCGGATCAGGTCCTGAAAAAACTTGCCCTTCGGGTACCTCAGGATGTACTCCTCGTCGGAGTAGGTGGAATCTTCACAGACGCAGATGTCAGGCGCAAGCTCGATCTGGGTGCCCGACTGGTACAGGTATATACGGGTTTTGTGTATGAAGGGCCGGCTATGGTCCGGCGGATCATAAGTAATCTACAAAAAAATGATGAAAACTAAGCTCAGCGTCAACATCAATAAGATAGCCACACTCCGCAATGCACGCGGAGGCAACATACCGGATGTGCTGCAAGCAGCCATTGACTGTCAGAGGTTTGGGGCGCAAGGCATCACTGTGCATCCCCGACCGGATGAGCGCCACATACGGTACAGCGATGTGCGACAGATAGCGCCTATCATCACCACAGAATTCAACATCGAGGGATATCCGTCTGAAAAGTTTCTACAACTCATTGAAGAGGTCAGACCTCACCAGGTCACTCTTGTACCAGATCCACCGGGGGTGCTTACCTCCAATGCAGGTTGGAATACATATAAGCACCTAAACTTTCTGAAGGAGGTCATTTCCCGGATTAAAAAGACCGGGGCAAGGGTTTCACTTTTTGTGGAGACCAACGAAGAAGACATCCGTGGGGCAGCAGAAGCAGGCGCCGACCGCATCGAACTTTATACCGAAGAGTACGCCAGAGGCTTCGCGCGCGATCCCGAAAATGCTGTGGCGCCTTATACAGCCTGCGCCGAAATAGCTACTGGTCTTGGATTGGGCGTAAATGCCGGACACGACCTCAACCTGGATAACCTCCGCTATTTCGTAGCTGAAGTACCCCATTTGCTAGAGGTGAGCATCGGTCATGCGCTGATCTCGGATGCGCTGTACTATGGTCTGGAAAATACCATTCAAATGTATCTGCGACAAATCGCCCTTGCCTCTGAGGGAAATGGGTTGCCATGACCCATGAGAGAGGACGTACTCCTGCCTCGTGGGTCAGCATTGTCTGAAAAAATTGCTTTTACGAAATTCATTTTTTGGCTCTCTTCAAAATATCAATCTTATCAAAAGAGCAAAATCCACATATTCCGGCTCAGGCAAGATGGAGGTATTGCTGATTGATCTTTAATTTCCCGAGATAATTTTTCTGAAAATATCGGATAGACGGCTTTATCGCCTTCCGGTGCGGGGCATCTGAAAGGCGTATGCGGATGTGGTTTTGGTATCCGACCTGTAGCGTCGCTCAGCAGGAAGTTCCACACCATGAAGATAGGTTTCTTGAGTGTATTGTTTTTGAAATGCCTTGTCCATACTACTTAGAGCCGAAGATATGCTTTTTATATCTATATCTGTGGGTCTTCGCAATGCAGAAGGTGTCATAGTATTGATTTCCAGATGATTTCTCCCAAATAGAATGAGCACAGGCCCCTCAATCCGGTTATTGATTAAGGCTACCCTATTTGAATTGCCTTCAACCACAGAAAATCCGTTTCGACCAATATGATTTTTGAAAAACACATTGTTTGGGCCTGAGAAGCCATGAGTATTATCAGCGATTGCCATAGACACCCGATTGCCTTCAAAGAGATTGGCGTACGGATAGTTGCCATGTAACACCAGTTCTCCGGTCAGACTATTTTCAATCTCAAAACCGAATATAGTAGTAGTCTGCCTTGGATTCAAAGAATAGTTAAATGCAATAACATTTCCGTTGGCTCCGGCCTGAAGAATGATCGAATGTCGAAGAACATCAAAAATGTTGTCTTTTATCAGGCAATTGACCGAGCCGAGGTGTACCATTGTGCCATAACCTCTGCCACCGGTGCCATAGCCATGAGAGAGCGTGAAATAGCAGCCTGATACCTCGATGTGAGCACTGTTTCGCATTTCTACATGTGCGTAATTGGTGTAATAGCTTTCAATATCAGACACACGGCAATTAATCGCATAATTAAAGTGAAAATTAGAAAACTGACCAGAGGTGCGATCCAGCCGATACACTGTAAAGCCTTCAAAAAATACATTTTCGACAGGAACTACTTCAGCCAGAGTATGCTGAGCACCAGCTCGTGTACTGTCCCGCACTTCATCGTGAAGTTCCAGCGTTTTTCCTTTCCTGCGTTCAATGAAAAAAAACTGGCCTGTCATAGTTCTACACCAACTGTCGCGACATAAGTCTGTATCATCTCGTATCCAACGGACCCATTGAAGATTCTGTGGTACTTCGTCGCGAATCTGTATTGTGCGGTCCCCCCTATTCAATGGTTCGATGGCATATCTCTTTCCTGTCAATCCACCTGCTATATTGAAACCGTGGCCGGTGCCTCCATTTTGGATGTACACAATGGTTTTTCCGGGCCCCATACCTTTGATTAGCACATTTGACGGCACATTCAATGTCTTGGTAAGAAGGTATTTTCCTTCATTTAAGATAATTATTCCGGGTTTACCCTCAAAAGATCGAATAGCTTGCTCTATGTCTTGATTGGCTGAGATAGCCGTATCTGCTTTAGGTGAAAGTCGGATGGTACGTTTTGGATTAAATTCACATCGATAAAGACCGGCCTTACCCCAGTCACTCAAGTATGTTTTTAATTCTTCCTGGGCATTACATACCAGACTTAAAAGGACGGATATACGTAAAAATATGTATTTCATATTCATTTAATTATGGGCTAATAAAAATCTATTTTTACCCGATAGGTCTTTTAATAATTGTGTTTTGTAATATTTTGATGCTAAATGATGTAAATCTTCGGAAATCAAGGGATTGATCTCAAACGCTATGAGCCCCTGATCGGCCAGTTTGTCCTTGTGAGCTTCAAGTATCCGCCTGTAAAAAACCAGTGGATCATCTGCCGGTACAAAGAGGGCGAGATGAGGCTCATGGTGCAAGACCTCCGGGCGCATGGTTTCAGCTTCGGAGGGGCACACATAGGGTGGATTTGAAACGATAAGGTACACCTTGTGGGGAAGATGCACTTCAAAACCGTCATTCAGTATATCCATCTCTATGAATTGAACCTCTGCGCCAATCAAGTTGGCATTGGATTGTGCCACGGCAAGAGCAGCTTTGGAGACATCAGTACCAAAGACTCTGGCATCAGTAAAAACTTTTTTCAGCGACACGGCCAGACAACCGCTACCTGTACAGTGATCAATGATTGACACCGGCTTTATGCCTCGGTCATTAAACCATCGAACTACAAGATAAAACAACTCTTCAGTTTCCGGTCTGGGAATGAGCACATCCTGATTGACAACAAACCAATGACCTGCAAAAAACTGTTTGCCAGAAATGTATTGATAGGGTTCGCCCGACTTGAGTCGCTCCAACACTCGGTAAAGCTGCTGAATCTGTAGTAGATCCAACGGCTGGTCGGCAAGGACCGTCCTAAAATCAATGCCCGCAAAATCTTCCAGCATACACTTGATCAGCATCTTGATTTCCTGCGGGTCGTGGGTTTGGGACAGAGTAGCCTCGGCGTATTTTTTAAATTCTTTCGGAGTCAAAATCAGGTATTTTGTTCTTTTCTCGCCTTGAGCATCAGTTCAAGAATTTCACAGGCTGCTTCAGCCAGATTTGTCCCTGGTCCGAAAATACCGGCTACACCCGATTCAAAGAGAAAGTCATAGTCCTGTCTCGGAATCACTCCACCAGCTATTACTATGATATCTTCGCGTCCGATTTTTTTCAACTCCTCGATGACGGCGGGCACCAGCGTCTTGTGTCCGGCTGCCAGACTGGATATACCGAGGATGTGCACATCGTTTTCGGCAGCCTGACGGGCGACTTCATCCGGTGTCTGAAAGAGAGGCCCCACGTCCACATCAAAACCAAGGTCAGCGAATGAGGTCGCTACGACTTTGGCCCCCCGATCGTGGCCATCCTGACCGGTTTTAGCCACCATGATTCTCGGTCTGCGGCCTTCCTCACGGATAAACTCATCTACCAGCTTTCTGGCCTTTTTAAAATGATTGTTTTCTTTCATCTGCTTAGCATATACACCTGAAATGACTTTGACCACCGCCTGATAGCGCCCGAATGCCTGCTCCATAGCATGCGAAATTTCACCCAAAGTTACCCGTTCTCGGGCGGCCTCTACAGCCGCCTCCAATAAGTTACCTTCCACGCGATTGGCTGCAATGTCTGTAATGTGCCTTAGAGCATTTTCCACAGCTTGCGGATTTCGCCTGGCTTTTATTTCATTGATACGCGCGATTTGTTTGTTGCGCACCGCTTCATTATCTACTTCCAGAATGTCGATTTCAGTTTCCTTATCCGGTGGAAATATATTTACACCGATGATCCATTCTTTTCCGCTCTCGATCATGGCCTGCCGGCGTGCTGCAGCCTCTTCAATTTTAAGTTTCGGCAGACCCGCTTCGATCGCTTTGGCCATACCGCCCAATTCTTCAATTTCGCGGAGATGCTCGACGGCTTTGAGCATCAAGTGGTGCGTCAGATACTCCACGTGATAAGATCCGGCCCAGGGATCTACCGTCGCACATATCCCGCTCTCGTACTGCAGGTAGAGCTGCGTATTGCGTGCAATGCGTGCAGAGAAATCAGTAGGAAGTGCTATAGCCTCATCCAGTGAATTGGTATGCAAGCTCTGTGTACCTCCAAATGCTGCTGCAAGGGCTTCGATGGCTGTGCGCGTTACGTTATTGAAAGGGTCTTGTTCAGTAAGGCTGTACCCGGATGTCTGACAATGGGTGCGGAGGGCCATGGATTTCGGATTCCTGGGGTTAAATTCTCTGACAATGGATGCCCAGAGTACCCTTCCAGCGCGCATCTTGGCAATTTCCATAAAAAAATTCATCCCGATTGCCCAGAAAAAGCTCAATCGGGGTGCAAATTCATCGATATCGAGTCCCGCTTGAATGCCGGCGCGCAAATATTCCAACCCATCAGCCAAGGTGTAGGCAAGCTCGAGGTCGGCAGTAGCTCCGGCCTCATGCATGTGGTATCCTGAGATGGAAATGCTGTTAAACTTCGGCATGTGTCGGGAAGTGTATTTAAATATGTCACCTATGATGCGCATCGACGGCCCGGGAGGATAGATATAGGTATTGCGAACCATAAACTCCTTGAGGATATCGTTTTGAATCGTTCCGGTAAGCTTATCCGGCGAAACACCCTGCTCCTCGGCAGCCACAATGAAAAAAGCCAATACCGGGATTACAGCCCCGTTCATGGTCATACTTACCGACATCTGATCCAGAGGTATTTGGTCAAAAAGGATTTTCATATCCTCTACTGTGTCTATGGCTACTCCGGCCTTTCCTACATCGCCTATGACACGCGGATGATCACTGTCATATCCGCGGTGGGTAGCTAGGTCAAAAGCTACAGACAGCCCCTTCTGTCCGGCGGCCAGATTTCGACGGTAGAATGAATTGGACTCTTCAGCAGTAGAAAACCCCGCATATTGGCGGATTGTCCATGGACGTATCACATACATACTGGCGTATGGTCCGCGCAAATAAGGTGGCTGACCAGCCCCGTAACCGATATGCCGGACGTCGCTGAGCAAATTTTTATTTGTAATATATGGAATCTTAATACCTTCCGGTGTGGTACGCTCAAGATTTCCGGGCACTTGATCATCAAAAGATAAATGGGCAATATCTTCTGTAGTCAACAGGATTTTCATAATAAAAAGTTTTGAATGAGAAAGGGCTCAAAGGGTGAATCATCTCTGAACTGAAAGTTCGATCTTACAGGCGCTTCTCCCTCCTGTCTGAATTTTGACACACCTATCAATACTTTTTCGTTTCGGGAAAAATCTTCTATAAGTTTTTTCCGGTGTTGGTTTGTTGTCTCCTTAAAATATGAAGAGCGAATCAATTCAGCCGTATTTGAAAAGTGAAATGTTTCATTCAAATATTGTAATGCGCTTTCAATCAGTTGCTTTGATAGATTTTCAAATGAAAAACTGCCAGCGATCGGATCGCTGTAGGCATCAAGTTTCGATTCACAGAGAGAGATCAACGCCTGATTTCGTGCCAACCTTTGTGCCTGCGAGTCATAAACCCCGTTTAAAATATTGTAAGGCAAAACCGTAATAGCATCTGCACCACTGACCAAGGCAGTTAGTGTTTTCACCGAGTTTCTTATAAGATTGGTGTGCACATCCGATGTAGCCAGATCACTGCGACCGGTCCGTGTATGTATAAAAATATTTTCCGCGGGAATTCCAGATTTCTTCATCCAGGCGTGGCTTATCCAGCGGAGACAACGATTAAAGACAAGATCCTGATATGTATTGCCCGTAGAAATGGTAAGGAAGCCTGTGCGTTCAAGAAGCTGTGGTTTTACACGGCGGATATCATTGAGCATCTCCACAGCAAGAGCCAATACCAATGCCGGAGGAACCCCAGACTCCATCGGTTCGGATAGATCAATCAGAATGCTATGAAAGTCCGCATGCATTTCTGAAATAACCTGGATTGCATTTTCAAAATCACTGAACCACGGCAGGCATAAAAATATTTTTTTTGAAAAATTTTCTATACGGGTTAAAGACAGGAAGGCTACAAGACTTTGGTAGGGTCTTGAAAAATCAGATTTGAAATCAATGGTCGTAAAAATGTATTCAAGCCCCACTTCCCGAAAAATTATTTCCCAGTCAGGTGTGTGGTCAGCGTGGATAAAAAGTCCTGAAGCTCCTGAATTCAAAGCCTCCAGCACCGATTTATTTACCTCGACTTCTTCTCGGTTAGCCAACTCTACCCAGTCAGATACGATTGTAGTTTGAAATAATCTGGAGGCAAAATCACCCAAAGGCGTCTCTGAAAGATGATATGGCTTAATGAACACCTGACGATCGAGTTGTTTAAAATATTCCTCCGGTGTTTTTCCGCCCGACTCTTTCATCCAAAGTTTCAACCAGTCTGATTCGGTTTGAATGTCAAAGTGAAGATTAAAATTCATACGGTGTACATAAATTGACTTCGCTAAAGTACGGAATGTTGTCACCAGATTTTTCTTTTTTAAGTGTCCGAT
>CALFUW010000067.1 GCA_937929815.1 uncultured Flavobacteriales bacterium
CTTCGAAGCGCGGGGTTACACGGCCTGGGATCCTACTTCTCCCGCATTTGTCATGGGTAGTACCCTATGTATTCCCACAGTATTTGTGTCTTACACCGGCGAGGCGCTTGATTATAAAACCCCGCTGCTCCGCGCCATGAATGCCCTGGATAAATCAGCTACTGCTGTTTGTCAATATTTTGATAAAAGTGTGACCAAAGTATATCCGACTCTTGGCTGGGAACAGGAGTATTTTCTTATAGATATTGCGCTCTTTAATGCTCGTCCCGATTTGGCTATGACAGGTCGCACCCTCCTGGGACATGCGCCGGCTAAAGGTCAGCAGCTGGAAGATCACTACTTCGGCTCCATACCCGAGAGGGTTATTAAGTTTATGCAGGAACTCGAATTCGAATGCTACAAATTAGGTATCCCGGTAAAAACACGCCACAATGAGGTAGCCCCAAGCCAATATGAGTTAGCTCCGATTTTTGAAGAGATCAATATTGCCGTGGACCACAATACCTTGTTGATGGATGTGATGGATAAGGTAGCGAGACGTCATAACTTTCGGGTCTTACTCCACGAAAAACCATTTGCGGGCATCAACGGTAGCGGCAAGCACAACAACTGGAGTATGGCTACAAATACAGGGAAGAACCTGCTTTCCCCGGGTCGCACACCAAAAAGCAATCTGATGTTTCTGACCTTCTTTATAAATACCATCAAGGCAGTTCACGACTATGCGGACTTATTACGAGCTTCGATTGCATCGGCACAAAATGACCATCGACTTGGTGCCAATGAAGCTCCGCCGGCCATTATTTCCGTTTTCATCGGAGAATTTTTAACTTCTGTACTCAACGAGCTTGAGAAGGTGGAAGATGGAAAACTGAGCCCTGAGCAAAAAACAGAGCTTAAACTAAATGTGGTAGGTCGTATCCCGGAAATATTACTGGACAATACCGACCGCAACCGCACTTCTCCATTTGCATTCACCGGAAACAAGTTTGAATTCCGCGCCGTCGGCTCCTCTGCCAATTGTGCAGGCCCCATGACCGTACTAAGCTCTATAATGGCCGAACAACTAACCATCTTCAAAAAAGAGGTGGATTCATTGATAGAACAAGGAATGAAAAAAGATGATGCTATCTTCAACATTCTTAAAAATTACATCACTTCATCAAAAGCCATTTTATTCGAAGGGGATGGCTACAGTCAGGAATGGGTAGAAGAGGCTGCCCGCCGTGGTCTCAAGAACATCAAAACCACCCCTCATGCGCTAAAGGCCTTTGTAGATCAAAAGTCTATAAATCTCTTCCAGAATCAGGATATTATGAACAAGCGGGAGGTACATGCCCGATATGAGATCATGCAAGAGATGTACTTTAAAAAAATTCAAATAGAAAGCCGTGTACTCGGCGACATGGCCGGAAATCACATTGTGCCCGTAGCCATTAAGTACCAAAATACACTGATTGAAAATGTGCGTGCTTTGAAAGATATACTTCCAGCCGATGAATTTAAAGAAGTTGCAAAAGAACAGCTCGACATGATCAAAGAGATATCCAGAAGGGTCTCAACGATCATCTCCCTGAAAGAAGCAATGATCAATACCCGCAAAGAGTGCAATAAAATAGACGATTCAGAAGAGCGGGCCCTTGCTTACTGTGAAAAAGTCCTTCCCTTTTTCCAAAAAATACGCTATGAAGTAGATAAACTCGAACTAATTGTAGACGATCAGCTATGGCCACTTCCAAAATACAGGGAACTGCTTTTTTCGAAGTAGAGACGATAACACACTACACAAAAAACCACCTTTTCACAAGGTGGTTTTTTAATTAAAACTATTTGGATGGTCTAATCAGACATTTTCAACAGATGAGAAATTAAATCACTTTCAAACCCTTTTGATTTGAGGTAATTAAATATTTTCTTATGGATTTCTGCGTCCGATTTTACATTTCCAAGATCCAGGCGTTTTTTTTCTATAAACTTTTTAGCCAGACTTGTATAGTCTTCGTCATCTATCTCTTCCAATGCCAGTTTTACAAGGGTATCCGAAAGGCCCATAGCCTTGAGCCGATAGGCAATTTTGTCCTTCCCCCAACCATTGACCCTGAATTTTCCACTCACATACATTTTTGCAAATCGAAAATCATTTACAACGTCATTTTCAATTAATTCACACATTAAAGTTCCTTCATCCACAGGGCTAAGACGATATTTTTTTAGATATTGCAGTACCTCTCCGGAAGTTCGCTCCCGATAGGAGCAGAATCTCAGCAGGTCTTTTTTTACAGACTTTAGCTCGTGGCTTTCCATCGGTAATTTGAAAATTATTTGTTAACGAATATAAAAAAGCCGGCGAATATATTTCATTGCCGGCTTGAAGGTTTTTACTGGACTAACAATCCCTTATCGTCATAGAAATGAAACTCAAGAAACTTGTAGCTATCTCTGGGAATGACCTTAAGAGATTTGAGTTGATTGTTTTTCTTCCATCGATACGACAACCTGTTCCATGGCCAGATCCCATTATTGATGTAAGCCGCCACAAAGGGGTGTACATGTAGTTCAATTTTTTTTAGGTTCTTGGAAGCTGCCACACCTTCTAGGTTTTTTTCTATTTTATCAATGATGGCGATTGGAGCTTCTATTTCTGAGGAGGCTTCGGGATTTTCCTCCATGGTATTGATATTTAGTTCTGGACGTACTCTTTGCCGGGTGATCTCAATTAGGCCAAATTTGCTTGGAGGGAGAATCTTGTGCTTTGCCCTGTCTTTAGCCATTTCTTCTTTTAATTTTTCAAAGAGTGCCTTTTTGTTTTCGCTGCGATGCATATCAATGAAATCCACCACGATGATTCCTCCCATATCTCTGAGTCTTAGCTGGCGTGCAACCTCCTCTGCTGCTACTAAATTTACTGCCAGGGCATTTGCCTCCTGGTCTTCCTCGTTATTTGTGCGATTGCCACTGTTTACATCTATGACGTGCATAGCCTCTGTGTGCTCTATGATGAGATATGCTCCTTTTCCGGCAGGCACGGATCGTCCAAAAGACGTTTTGATTTGTCTTTCTATTCCGAAGTGATCAAACAACGGTATCTTTCCTTTGTAGAGTTTTACAAGATCCTTTTTTGCCGGTTCGATGTCTTGCAGGTAATTGATGATTTCATTGTAGAAGTTTTCGTCATCCACGATGATGTTCTCAAATGAGTCGTTTAAAACGTCTCGCAGTACGGAAGATACGATGTTTAGCTCCCTCAAAACCCTTCCCGGAGGCTTCACACTCGGAATTCGCTTGTGCATCTGGCGCCACCGACGCACCAGGTTGTCAAGGTCTGCACTCAGTTCTTCCCTGGTCTTACCCTCAGCTACCGTACGTACAATGATTCCAAAACCCATTGGCCTGATCGAGGAGGCCTCTTCGACGAGCCTCTGCTTTTCTGCCTTATCACGAATTTTTTGTGATACAGATACCTTGTCGGTAAATGGCACCAGGACAAGAAACCTGCCAGCTATTGATATTTCAGAGCTTAGTCGGGGCCCCTTTGTCGATATAGGTTCTTTAGCGATCTGAACGAGCACTTGCTGTCCAGGTTTCAGGACGTCTTCAATATTTCCATCCTTGTTGATGTCTTCTTCCCGTTCGAAGTCGGCCAGATTCCAGAGTTGTCTGCCAGTGAGCGTGCGCTTCAGAAATTTATTTAATGACTGAAACTGAGGGCCTAAGTCGTGGTAATGCAGAAAAGCGTCTTTTTCGTATCCAACTTCGACAAAGGCGGCATTCAGTCCCGGTACAAGGCGCATTACCTTTCCTAAATAGATGTCACCTACATTAAACTCTGAATCGTCCTTCTCATTGTGCAGCTCTATAAGTTTTCCATCGCGCATTAGAGCTATAGATAGGCTTCCGTCGGCACGGGAGTGGATGTATAATTCTGTACTCATTATTTAAATATTTTGAGAATTAGCAGTTCTATTCTCCCAATGCGAAGTGCATTTGATAAAAAAGAGACGTGCCTGAATTCAATCAGGCACAGTCAAAGAAGCAATTGGCCGGAAAGCGCTGTTATTTTTTCTTCTTATGGCGATTTTTTCTCAACCTTTTCTTACGTTTATGAGTCGCCATTTTATGTCTTTTTCTTTTTTTTCCGCAGGGCATAATGTGATAAATTAATTATTTATAATTTTTTGAAATTCCTGAATGAACTGACCCTCAGGAAACCGAGACATATACGCTCTCACAGTAGATTCAGCCGATTCTAATCTACCGAGATTATTATAGGATTCTACTAAAATTTTATATGCCTCTTCCGTTTCAGGGGCTATCTCCACAACCTTATTCATGCGCTCTATTGCCCTTTCGTATTGACCCGTGCTAAACGAAAGAGCTCCAAGAGTGAAATTGGCCTTTAGATGATTGGGATCGATTTCAAGCACTTGCCGGATAGCCATTATGCTTTCCATTGGACTACCCTGTGGGTTTTGGAGTTCGAGCAAGGCCTTATCTACCACAGCGTCGAGTGAGTCCGTCGACTCCGCTTTTTGTATATCTTCGGTTTTTACACCATGACCTGTCTTGGTATATCGTGGTGCCAGGTATATAAGTGTTGTACCAAAGAGCACAAAAAATAAAGAAATCAGAAAATATCGCTGAAACACCTGAGTTACTCTTACTTGGCGGGTACTTTTTCTTTAATCGCTTCTACGAAAACTTTTGCAGGCTTAAATGCAGGGATGTTATGCGCGGGGATGGTAATGGTCGTATTTTCAGAGATATTTCTCCCGGTTTTTTGCGCTCTTCTCTTAATTATAAAGCTTCCGAAACCGCGAAGGAATACCTCATTACCTTGCTCCATTGAATCTTTAATTTCTTTCATGAAGAGCTCTATAACAGCCTGAACATCGTTTTTCTCCATTCCTGTCTTCTCAGAAATTTTGTTTACAAGATCTGCTTTTGTCATATTGCGATGATTTTATTTTTAAAGCCTATAATTTTAAAGGGCTGCAAATATACTGTGCTTCCCTCTTTAAAAAATGCTTAATTAATTTTATTTCACAGATTTACAAACACTTTATGAGCGAATCTTCGAAGGATGCTTTTTTCGTACAACAAGTAGAACATTGGTATCAATATCATCAGAGGCCATTGCCGTGGCGCCAGAAACCTACTCCATATACTATATGGCTGGCAGAAATCATTTTTCAACAGACCAGAATCGAACAGGGTTTATCTTATTACCTGAGATTTATCAAAAAGTACCCCGAACTGCCCATCCTTGCGAAAGCTGAGGAAGATGAAATTTTAAGGATGTGGCAAGGTCTTGGCTATTATTCTCGTGCCCTAAATCTGCTTAAGACTGCTAAAATCTTAACTGAGCGGGGAGGAGATTTTCCCCATGAGGTACAAGAGCTAATGAGCCTGCCGGGAATCGGGCCATACACAGCAGGGGCGATCGCTTCTATTGCATTTGGTCAGCGCGTTCCTTTGGTGGACGGCAATGTCACGCGATTATTCGCCCGATTCTTTGGAATTGAATCGCCAGTAAATCATCCCAACACAATAAAGATTATTCATTCCAAAGCCGAGGGACTTGTGAACTTGAGCGATGCTCCGTCGAATTACAATCAAGGGCTCATGGAGATGGGTTCTTTGCTTTGCAAGCCAGTTAAACCCTCTTGTAATGAATGTCCGCTATCGCAGGAGTGCAGCGCCCATCATAACAATAAAGTTGCAATACTGCCCTTGAAAAGTCCAAAACCGCAGAAGTCAAACCGGTATTTATATTATGTATTTATTGAAAAAGATGGGAAAATTGCGGTTCACAAGCGGGATAATCAGGATATCTGGAAGAATCTGTATCAACTTCCACTGCTGCTTGATACATCTTCAATCTATGAAAAAACAGAATTTGAGCTGCGTCATCGGAACTTGGAAAAAATGAGTACCATTAGACACATTCTCACTCATCAAATTCTACATCTGACCATTTACAGGGCCGAAAAATTCTTTGATCAAAACAAAAAAAAGGAAATCCGATATGTTGAAACTTCACTATTGGGTGAGCTGGCATTTCCGGTACCTTTTCAAAAATTTTTTGAAAAAATCTTAACTTAAGCCTCCTTATTTTTATTTTCGCATTTCTAATAGATATCTATCAAATTATGTCTGGTGCATTAAACAAGGTATTATTGATCGGAAATTTAGGTTCAGACCCTGAATACAAAACATTAGATAACAACGCCAGCGTGGCAAGATTGAGAATAGCCACCACCGAAACCTATCAGAAAGATGGTCAAAGGGTAGAAAATACCGAATGGCATACAGTAAATCTGTGGAGAAACCTCGCAGACACTGCGCATAAATACCTAAAAAAAGGGGATAAAGTTTATATAGAAGGTAAATTGAAAACACGAACCTGGGAAGAACAAGGTCAAAAGCGCTATTCCACCGAAATTGAAGGTCTAAGTATGATCATGCTTGGATCTCCAAGAGGCACCGGCTCATCTGCACAGCATTCTGCCGCTAACTCCCAGGAATCTCAGGACTCAAGGCCGGCAAATGCCCCCTTTGTATCGGAGCCTACAGATGATGATCTCCCATTTTAACAACTGGAAATCGTAACGTCCTGTGACTATTTAATCAAATTTGTATCCACTTGGACGCCGACCCGGACCCTTATTTACAGGCTGCTATTTTGTTCAGAGGAA
Source organism: uncultured Flavobacteriales bacterium (assembly GCA_937929815.1). Taxonomy (GTDB): domain Bacteria; phylum Bacteroidota; class Bacteroidia; order Flavobacteriales; family Schleiferiaceae; genus Thermaurantimonas. Next base: position 6,696 of record CALFUW010000067.1, read on the forward strand.
TCACTCCTTCCTTGCTGGTTCCTATGGTAATATTGATTGTGCTACTACTTACATCTGCCTTGTTTTCATCGGCTGAAGTAGCTATATTTTCTCTTAAAATTAGTGACTTAGATGATCTAAAATTGCAAGACAAGCAGCTCTCCGCCAAGCTTTATAACATCTATGAAGAGAAGAAGAAAACGCTAGCTACAATACTGATTGGCAATAATCTGGTAAATGTGAGCATTGTCATCCTGAGTTCTTACCTTTCTGATCAGCTGTTTGACTTCCGGGACAATCAAAACATCAAATTGCTGTTTGAGCTAACTGTAATTACATCAATTATCCTGTTTTTTGGTGAAATTATACCCAAAGTGCTAGCAACGAAGTTTAAAATGCAGATCAGTCGCAATCTCATTGGCCCTATTTTTTTCTTCTCATTCCTGTTTAAACCAATGATTTATGCCCTTCTGAAAATTTCTGAATTTTTTGACAATTACTTCAAAATAAAAAACAATGAAAAAATCTCTGTGGACGACCTGACGCAGGCACTAGAAATCACAAATAATGATCCATCAGCTCACTCCAATACGCTGTACAAAGAGATTGTCCGCTTCGGTACTATCACTGTAAAACAGGTTATGACCCCCCGAATAGATATATGCGCCGTATCAAATACTGCATCATTTTCGGAAGTGCTAAAAGAAATCAGAAAAACGGGATATTCGAGGCTGCCGGTTTATGACATGGATCTTGATCACATTACCGGCATCTTATACATTAAAGACATACTTATGTACCTAGACCAGAGCGATTTTGACTGGAAATCCAAGATAAGAAAGGCGTATTTTGTACCTGAATCAAAAAAGATTGATGATCTTTTGCAGGAATTCAGACAAAAGAAAATCCATATCGCTATCGTAGTGGATGAATATGGTGGTACATCAGGACTGGTCACACTCGAAGATGTAATAGAAGAAGTCGTCGGCGAAATCAACGATGAGTTTGACATGGAGTCGCCTGTCTATACACAGATCGACGAAAAAAATTTCATTTTTGAAGGGAAGACTGCCATCAGTGAATTTTGTAAAATCATGAATGTGCCTGATGATCTGTTTGATGATGTAAAAGGAGACTCTGAGACACTGGGAGGATTGATTTTAGAAATTGTAGGTAATACACCGATGCTCAATCAGGAAATCAGCTATGCGTCATTTGTATTTAAGGTAGAGGCATTTGAAAAAAGAAGAATTAAACGGCTAAAAGTTTCAAAAATCGCTGAATGATCAAACTGCTGAAATTCAATGTTTTATTTGTATTACTGACTGGTTGCCAGGAAGCTTATTCACCCAGGCCGACCGGGTATTTCAGAATTTCACTGCCCGATACCTTGTACATTGCATATGAAAATCCTATGTGCCCATACACCTTTGATATTAACCAGCAAGCTACGGTCCTACCAAAAAAAAAGAATGCCTGCTGGGATGATATACATTACAAAAGCATCCATTCCGTAATCCAACTTACATACAAGCCAATTTCCGGAAATCTGGATACGTTACTGAAAGACGCTAAGGAATTTGCATTTAAACACGGCATCCGCGCCGATGGCATTTCTGAACACATCTACACCGATCCAAGTAGACAGGTCTTCGGGATTTTATATGAAATCTACGGTAATACAGCGACAAATTATCAGTTTTTTGTGACAGACAGCAACCGGCACTTTCTTCGAGGTACTGCCTATGTACACTCTCAACCAAATATAGACAGCACAGGCCCAGTCACCCATTTTCTTGGAAGGGAGATTCGTCACATCGTCGAAACGTTGAACTGGAAATGAGCATTGCTGAGAATCAATGGGTTTTACTGACTTCTGTTAGTTCTCACTCAGAAGCACTTGTAGTATGCTCAAAGCTTAGAGGTCATGACGTACAGACCTTTGTGAAAGACCAGCATATAAGCACGCTGTTAGGCACAGGGGTCAGCGGATTCAAAATTGACATATATGTGCTGATCAGCGATTATGAAAAAGCTTTGGACTTGTATTATGATAATCCTGATTAAGTTCTGACAATTGCTTTTTTACTTCATAAGACCAGGGTGTCGTATTTTATTAAAATACCCACCATAAACCGACTGCCTGACGCCCTCTTCCCGGAAGAATGATCCGGGGAAACCCAAATCAATTTCAGATATAGTATTCAACTCATTCACATGCTGCTGCTCGAGCACAAAATCCAAAACCTTTAAATCTTCAATCAATTGTCCGACGTTTGTAGCCCCGACTACGGGGATGGACTTAAAGCCCTGTTGCATCGTCCAACGCAGAGCTACCAGGCCCGGAGGTACCCCATACAACTCAGCGATGCGTACTACCTCCCTCGTAATTGCCTCCTCCCTTGGTCCTAATCGCTTGCTATTAGCCGGCAATCTGCCCTTTTCTCCTCTTAAATACTTTCCTGTCAACGCTCCACCTGCCAAAGGTGCCCATGGTGTGATTGTCAGACCTAACTCCATCGCCATCGGAATCAGCTCGCGTTCAGGGGTTCTCTGAAGCAGGCTATATTCTATCTGCAACGCATGAATTTGGGCCCATCCCCTTAGCTCTGCCATTGTTTGTGCCCTGCTGACTACCCAGGCGGGAGTATCACTTATTGCGATGTAGTGCACAAGACCTCTGGACACGACATCGTCAAGGGCGCTCATAACCTCATCTACCGGTGTAAGAGCATCCCAGATGTGAAGATAGAGAACGTCTACATAATCCGTCTTAAGTCGTTTCAGGCTGTTGTTCAAGCTTCTGAGAAGGTTTTTCCGGTTATTTCCGGTACCGTTTACATTGCCTCTGCCACCATCCAGTACCGACTTAATTCCGGGTCGGTTGTCGGCCAAGGTATATTTTGTTGCTATGACAAAAGAATCGCGGTCGGCTTGAATAAATTCACCAATGATTTTTTCGCTTGTGCCATCGGTGTAGAGGTTAGCTGTATCTATGAAGTTACCTCCGGCTTCTGCAAATTTTTCAAGTAGTTGAAGGGATGTCTGTCGGTCAGCGCCCCAGTTCCAGTCCTCACCAAGACCCATTGTACCAAAGCACAATTCAGAAACCTTGAGGCCCGACCGGCCAAGCGTAGTGTATATCATGATTTACGAGTAAAATTTGACGGATTTGCTTTGAAATATGGATACCGTGTATTACGAATTTTACGTGCCTGGTGATATAAAAGTTCTTTCAAAGCATCAATATTTTCTTTTTTTTCAGCAGAAATAAAAACGCAGTCACCATGTGCCTTAGCCATCCAGGTTTTTTTCCATTCGTCAATGGTAAGTTGATCAGAATGTAAGGGAAGCAGGTCGTCTGGGTTGCGTTCAGAAGGTTTATACAAGTCTATTTTGTTAAACACCATGACGACCTTTTTATCTTCTCCTTTTAAAATTTCTTTGATGGTCGAATTTACGGTGTGAATGTGGTCCTCAAATGCAGGGTGGGAGATATCGACTACGTGTAGCAGGAGATCGGATTCCCTAACTTCATCCAAGGTGGATTTAAAAGATTCGATGAGTTGAGTGGGAAGCTTCCGGATAAAACCCACTGTGTCACTCAGCAAAAAACTTACATCATTGAGTACGACCTTTCTCACAGTTGTATCTAAAGTGGCAAAGAGCTTGTCTTCAGCAAACACATCTGACTTCGAAAGAAGATTCATCAATGTTGATTTGCCCACATTTGTATATCCTACCAGTGAGACCCTTACCATTTCATGTCTGTTTTTTCGCTGATTGGCCATCTGACGGTCAATTTTGCGAAGCTTTTCTTTCAAAAGGGAAATTTTCTGCTGTATAATTCTGCGGTCGGTCTCAATCTGGGTTTCACCGGGTCCTCTCAGGCCTATCCCCCCCTTCTGGCGCTCAAGGTGTGTCCACATTCGGGTCAGACGAGGTAAGAGGTATTCGTACTGGGCCAGCTCCACCTGCGTGCACGCATGAGCTGTACGTGCTCGTGCTGCGAAGATATCAAGAATCAAGTTGGTGCGATCCAGGATCTTTACTTTTAAAACGCGCTCGAGATTCCGTATTTGAGTGGCGCTGAGCTCGTCATCAAATATGACCATGTCACACTCCAGAGCATTGACTTTTTCCGATAATTCTTCCAGCTTACCCGAACCAATGTATGTGGCAGGATTGGGTTTTTGGAGTTTTTGTACGATCGTACCTAGCACATCTGCACCCGCTGTGTCAGCCAAAAACCTGAGCTCCTCAAGGTATTCATATGTCTTCTGGTCGCTTTGGCCGGGTACGCTTACTCCTACCAATATTGCTTTTTCCCTCGAAAAGGTCGATTTGCGTTTGTTTTCAATCATAGACCAGGCCAGACATGCCAAGGTATCCTACTAAGAATCAGTATTGTACCGAATCCAAAGAAAAGCGCAGCCCACTTGTGTTTTTTAAACTCTATGATCTCTCTTTTCACCTTTACACTGCCTACCGTGATCAGAATAATCGCAATTATATTTATGGTGATATGCTCTACTGCATAAAACCGAAGAATAGAGTCTTTCATTGCAGCTCCGAAATCTTCAAAGGCACTTTTTGTTATCGGGGATAAAAAATAAAGTATAAAACCGATGATAAGTTGAATATGCGCCAGACTCAAAACAACTACTCGCAATGTATTGTCGATTTTAGAATATGTCAACCGTGCCCTCCAGCCAATAATTGAACGGGTCACCAGAAATAAACCTGAAGCAAAGAATAAGTAAGGTAGAAATGAATGCAGATGCTTTAATCCGATGTACATACATAATTTTTTTCCTGTACAAAGGTAGGTCAAAGATTTATACCAGCTTGTTTTGTTGGGCGATTGACTTCATCGTTCTCAACACTTCATCGAGTTTTCTGCCGGACAGGTAGGTGACATCTATAGACCGCTCTCTGGTTTTTCCATTGCTGGCCTCCACGACAAAAACCAAAGTCTTGAACCAAAGAAAGTTCTCAAGGTAAACATCCTTCAATAATTTCTTGGGAAACTCATATCTACTGTATCCATACGAATTAAGCAGTGTCATGTAGTCAAACAACAGTGGCCTTTGCCTTAGGTGTATGATCTCATATTCCGCTTCAAAGTAGAAATATTTAATTCGAAGAAGAAACAGTATGAGAAGCAAGATCAAAGATGTAATTGCAATGGTATGGTTACTAAAAAAGCCTCCAATACGTCCGGGAATCAGGGATAAGGCAAAGTCTATTGGGATTATCAAAATCAAAATAACAGTAAAAATTCGAAGCGTAAGTATTAGTCTTCGATTATTGATGCTCATGGTAGCCTTTGCTAAAGTGATTGCAAAGATTACCTCCCATGGTTTTTCTTTTTTTTTAAAAAATACCAAAATGTTAAATAAGTTTTCAAAGGATACACTTTTTAAAGTTAAATCACACACTCATCATTTTCGATTGTGTGTTGATTTTTACTAAAATAAATTTGGAACTCTACTATAGTTTTTTCGGATTTTAGTGAATCTATCACCGGATTTTTAGAAAAAAAGTGCTTTTACTCAGACGCGCTTTTCAAAAATCGACTTGTTTACTTTTGTGCGCGCGATTTTTTAAAAGATGAGTGACTTTATTGATACAATTACATGGAGAGGGATGCTTCATGACATGACTCCCGGCCTGACGGAACACCTAAAATCAGGAATGCGTACAGCATACCTTGGGTTTGATCCTACGGCTGATTCACTGCATATCGGGCACCTGGTAGGGGTAATGACATTGGTTCATTTTCAGCGAGCCGGTCATAAACCGCTTGCACTTGTCGGAGGAGCAACCGGAATGATTGGAGATCCGAGTTTTAAATCCGCCGAGCGCAACTTACTGGATATGGACACATTATCCTATAATGTTGCCGGTATTAAAAAACAATTATCAGAATTTCTAGACTTTTCAGACACATTGAGCAATCGAGCCGAAATTGTAAATAACTATGATTGGATGGCTGGTTTTACATTTCTGGATTTCATACGCGACGTGGGCAAACACATTACCGTAAACTACATGATGGCAAAAGATTCAGTACGAAAAAGGATTGAAGATGGAAGTGGAATGTCCTTCACTGAGTTTTCATATCAACTCATACAGGGTTATGACTTCTACCACCTGTGGAAGCACAAGGGGGTTACTATTCAGTTAGGCGGATCGGACCAATGGGGAAATATCGTGACAGGCACAGAGCTCATCAGACGCATGGAAGGAGGCACTGCATACGCTCTGACAGTACCTCTGATCACCAAAGCCGATGGAACAAAATTTGGCAAAACCGAAAGCGGAAGTGTATGGTTGGATCCCGTCAAAACCTCTCCGTACGCATTCTATCAATTCTGGCTTAATGTATCTGATGAAGATGCAGAGAAGTACATCAAGATTTTTACCACACTGCCAAAGGAAGAGATTGAATCTCTTGTCGATGAGCACCGCAATGCAGCGCATTTACGAATTTTACAAAAAGTCCTGGCAAGGGAGGTTACTACCCTTGTGCACGGATCGAGTGAATTTACTTCTGCCTTAAAAGCTTCGGAGATTCTTTTTGGCAAATCATCTGCCGATGACCTGCGGTCCCTGGATGAGCGCACATTTCTGCAGGTATTCGAAGGTGTACCGGGCTCAGAGGTAAGCAGATTGTCTATAGATCAGCCCGTCGATCCGGCAGTCTTTCTGGCAGATATAGCCAAAGCATACCCCTCCAGAGGTGAGGCACGGCGAATGCTTCAGCAGGGAGCCGTGATGATCAATAAAGAAAAGTGGCCCTTAGAACGGTTCATTACTAAGGACCAGATTCTCAACGGAAAATTTATGTTGATTCAAAAAGGCAAGAAAAACTATTTCCTTGTAAAATTCGTATAGTTTTATATTAAGATCGTTATTCGTTGAAAACAGCTCTGCTTCTTGTAAATCTCGGCTCTCCCGACTCACCGGCCACATCTGACGTCCGCGCTTACCTCAATGAGTTTTTGATGGATGAGAGGGTTATCGATCTGCCAAAATTCTGGCGAACGCTGTTGGTAAAAGGTATCATCTCTCCACTCAGAGCACCGAAAAGTGCGTCTAAGTACGCTCGCATTTGGACAGACGAAGGCGCTCCTCTGATCAAAATCACCGAAAATCTCACTAAACTCATTTCCAGAAAATCAGGGTTTCCGGCTTACTACTGTATGAGATATGCCAATCCAACACCTAACGCCGTTCTCAGAAAAATCTCTGAGGAACTCCCTGACCTAGACACTCTGGTTATGATTCCGCTGTATCCGCACTACGCCATGAGCAGCTATGAAACAGCCGTAGAGCACGTAAAATCAGCCTATTCAGACGGTAATTATCCATTTAAGCTGATCACGGTTCCTCCTTTTTACAACCATCCCACCTACCTTAATGCTCTTGCTGAATCTATCAGGCCGTTCTTGGTTGATCCATACGATCATCTGCTCTTTACATATCACGGAGTACCGGTTCGACATATTCTGAAGGGTGACATCACGGGCACGCATTGTTACAGAGTAAAAGACTGCTGTTCAGTGTCGTCGCCCGCACACGAATTCTGCTACAGGCACCATGTAAAAGAAACCACCGAAAAAGTCGCAGAAATATTAGATATACCTGTAGACAAGTTCAGTTTCTCTTTTCAGTCGCGACTTGGTTCAGATAAATGGCTTCAACCCTACACGGCAGAACGATTCAAAAATTTTCCGGCTGAGGGCGTAAAAAAGTTGGTAGTAGTAAGTCCTGCCTTTGTGGCAGATTGCCTCGAAACCATTGAAGAACTTGATGACGAGGGCAAGGAACTATTCCTAAAAAATGGAGGCGTAGAGTTTCGAAGGGTTCCGTGTCTGAATGTAAGTGACCTTTGGGTCGATACAATCCTCCGTTTAGTGGAAGAAGCTTTACAATCCGTCTTCGTCAAAAAATGACTCAATATCCCGACGTTCCTTCTTTGTAGGGCGTCCAATTCCCTTTGGTCTGGAGTACGCTTTAGCTAGTTGGATCAATTCCAGTTTCTGAAGTTCATCCGCGGGGGTCTTGTCGGTAAGATAATTTTTAACCAATGGAGCACCGACCCGTGATTTAGGAATATCCCTAATCTCATACACATATGTAATACCACCTTTTCGGAGGGAAAATTCAATCCCCGGTTTAATTTCTCTGGACGCTTTTACAGGATGATCATCGATGGAAATTTTACCTGAACTGCAGGCTTCCGTCGCTAATGACCGGGTTTTAAACAACCGGACGCACCACAGAAATTTATCAATACGCATTTTCTGGTACTAATCTGAAAGTGAATGTATACTCTACGGAGCTCAACATGGATTGTGTGTCTGAAGTTTTAAAAATCAATTCACAATAAAATGACATCTTTTCAGCAAACCTCGTAAAATCACATCAATCAGCGAAAAAGAGCTGGCTCATATCGTTTTGGTCTAGTAGTAAAAATACTTTTTATCGCGAGTGATACGCTCTCTGTACATACTAAAAAACCAGCTGATTTTCAATGTTGTTATTCCATTTCCAATTATGTTTTCATCTGATTGACCTACAGCATAATCAAATCCTCTGACACTCATTGTGCGGCCATACAGATGCTCAATTCCAACCATGAAATTATACGTCTGAAAATTCCCCGCATGCAGATAGCCAACATAGATCCGGCCTTGCCAACCGATATTAAGACGGTCATATCCCCTTTGGTATTCATTTTCGATCTGGTATATGATGGACTGCTGATGACCGCTCTCAAGGCGTATCCGGTGTTGGATGTATCCTCCGCCAAGTGTGATCAGCACTCCAGAGTTGGGATTGTAATTCCAGATGGGGAGCAGTTTGCCGAAAAATGCCGAAGCAATCCAACCCCTTTGAAAGGTCATCAGATTGGCCTCAAGGCCCAGATGATCCAATACTTCTCCCTGTTCGTTGGAGACAGATTTTAAAATTTTGTCCCGGGTAAGTACCCGTTCGCCAAACCAAAAATCCCCCTCTACTCCAAAAGTCCAACCGGTGAACGTACGAAAAAAACAGCCCGTGCCCGCCCTGTAGCTATGACCAAAACGCTCTGACAACTCATCAGAAGGTATCGAGAAACCAAAATTTACAGGAATGAAAAAACCACCAAGCGTATCAGACTTGACTCTAAACTGTGCATGTGCACAAAAGATTGAAGCGGACATATACACCACTGCTAAAACAATTCTCACTTCCATTAAAAATTCGGCTGCTTTTAATGATAAAAAACAAATATATTGATTATGGACAACATGGCGAATGAGCGCCTCCCTTACTTTTGCTGCTGTTTTAGTTTTTTTGGATACTTATCGAGATGAAAGAAATACGAATGGTGGATTTAGCCACTCAATACGAACATATCAAGGCTGAGATCAATTCAGCAATCGACGATGTATTAAAAAGCACAGCTTTTATTAATGGCCCTTATGTCCGGCAATTTAAAGAAAATCTCGAAAAGCACCTAGGAGTGCGGCATGTGATAACCTGTGCAAATGGGACGGATGCACTTCAGTTAGCGATGATGGCACTTGATCTTCAGCCAGGTGACGAAGTTATCACAGCTACCTTTACCTATGTAGCTACTGCAGAGGTTATTGCCTTACTAAGACTTACTCCCGTTTTAGTGGATGTGGTTGAAGATTCTTTTGTGATCGATCCCGACAAGGTTGAAAAAGCCATCACCAAACGTACAAAAGCCATTGTGCCAGTCCATTTATTTGGCCAATGCGCAGATATGGAGCGCATCTTAGACATAGCCAACCGCCACGGGCTTTATGTCATTGAAGATACAGCCCAGGCTATTAACGCTGATTATCGCTTCAGCGACGGACGTGTGATGAAAGCAGGTACCATCGGTCATATAGGATGTACGTCTTTTTTTCCGTCAAAAAATCTTGGATGTTATGGAGATGGTGGTGCACTTTTTACTAACGATGATGCATTGGCCGAAAAGCTTAGCATGATTGCCAATCACGGGCAGAGAGTGCAGTATTATCATGATATTATTGGTGTAAACAGCCGTCTTGACACCATTCAAGCCGCAATTCTCAACATTAAATTAGCAAGGCTCAACGATTACACCCTGGCTCGTCAAAGAGCCGCTGAGTATTACGACCGGGCATTTGCAGACCATCCATTGGTAAAAACGCCCCGCCGTGTATCAAATTCTACACACGTCTTTCATCAATATACTTTGACTTTAGACCCGAAGGTGGATCGGGACGGGCTGAAGAAATATCTTGCCAATCATCAGATTCCTGCGATGATATATTATCCGGTCCCCCTTCACCAACAAAAAGCCTATCAGAGCGAAAGATATAAGACAGGAGACTTTCCCGTAGCCGAGCGTCTTTCAAAATCCGTGATTTCTCTGCCCATGCATACGGAGCTGACAGAAGAACAACAAGATTATATCATTTCACATGTTTTCAATTATTTAAATCAATACAAAGTATGAAAATATCCGTAGTAGGCACTGGCTATGTGGGCCTTGTGACTGGCACTTGTCTGGCTGAAGTAGGTATGGAAGTAACCTGCGTGGATGTAAACAAAGAAAAAATTGAAGGCCTGAAAAACGGCATAATGCCCATATTCGAACCTGGTCTGGAAGAAATGGTCATTCGAAATTACCGCCGTGAACGCCTTATGTTTACCACCAATCTTGCCGAATCAATCGATGGAGCCGAGGTAGTCTTCATAGCTGTAGGAACTCCTCCGGGAGAAGACGGAAGTGCTGATCTCAAATACGTCCTGGCAGTAGCAGAAGAGATCGGCCGCACAATGAAAAACTACCTTGTCGTTGTAACCAAAAGCACTGTACCGGTGGGTACTGCTAAGAAGGTAAAAAAAGCAGTAGCAGACGCACTTGCATCAAGGGGCGTAGATATACCCTTCGATGTAGCTTCCAATCCCGAATTCCTCAAAGAAGGGGCAGCCATTGACGACTTTATGCGTCCCGACCGCATCGTAGTAGGAACAGAAAGCGAGCGCGCTCAGGAAATACTTAGCAAACTCTACAAACCCTTTACCCTTAACGGCCATCCGGTCATCTTCATGGATATTCCATCCGCAGAAATGACCAAATATGCAGCCAATGCCATGCTCGCTACACGAATCAGCTTTATGAACGATATTGCCAATCTTTGCGAACTTGCCGGAGCTGATGTCAACATGGTGCGCAAAGGCATAGGTACTGACCCGCGAATCGGTCCCAAATTTCTCTACAGCGGTATCGGATATGGTGGTTCGTGCTTTCCAAAAGATGTAAAAGCCCTTATTAAAACCGGTAAGGAACTGGGACATGAACTCAAAATACTTGAGGCCGTAGAAGAAGTCAATGAGGCACAAAAAGAAAAAATGTTTGAGAAAATAATCAGACACTTCAACGGATCCGTTGAAGGAAGAAAATTTGCTATCTGGGGGCTGTCCTTTAAGCCTAATACCGATGATATGCGCGAGGCCCCGTCATTGGTTTTAATTGAGAAATTGCTAAAACACGGAGCCCATGTCTCCGCGTACGATCCGGTGGCCATGAACGAAGCTAAAAAACATTATCTGGGCGATTCCATTGAATATGCAAAAGATGAATATGAAGCTCTGACGGATTCAGATGCCATGGTCCTGGTCACAGAATGGACGGCATTCAGAGCTCCAAGTTTTAAAGTAATAAAAAAACTTCTGAAAGAACCCGTAATTTTCGATGGCCGAAACATTTACGACCGACGTGAACTTCGAGAACAAGGATTTACCTACTACGGCATCGGCGTAGTTTGAAGTGTTCATACCTTTGGCATCCGTAAAGTCTGTAGACTTAAAAAAGATCTTCCCAAGAGTCTACACTGACCGGATTGCGTAAATATTGGACACAACTTAGGATGAGCAGGTGCGTGGCCTGCTCTGTTTCAGCCTTGAGAATCGGGATATCGGAAGATGTTTCAAATTCATAACCACACTCAAAATGCTGAAAGGAGTCAACTTCCATTAAACCTTTCAGATACCTTTGGAAAGCATGATGCAAAAGACCACACGTACTTAAAATTCAGGAAGTTGAATCTATGGACTCTTTATGAATTCAATGTTTCGCCTGAATCCCTGAAATTTGGTTCGTTTGATCGCTGATTTTGAAAAAAGCTGGTTGAATAGTTCGATTTCTAGGTTTTCTAACAGTTCGTCAGTTGCACTTTTCAGTTGATCAGAGGGCTCAAAACGGGGTTCTGAATGCGCTTGTGAAAATCGGTTCCACGGACACACTTCCTGACAGATGTCACAGCCAAAAATCCAGCCCCCCATGTGGTCCTTGAATTCAAGTGGCAGTTCTTTTCTGTATTCAATGGTCAAATAAGAAATACATCGGTTGCTGTCCACCACGTAAGGTTCAATAATGGCATCCGTCGGGCATGAATCAATGCAGCGAGTGCATGTACCACAGTGGTCTGTGACTGGGGGGTCTTCCTCCAAGGCAATATCCATCAGGACTGTCGCGAGAAAATAAAAGGACCCCTGACCTTTTGTCAATAAAAGGGAATGCTTTCCCACCCAGCCTATGCCGGATCGCTCTCCCCAGGCACGCTCCATTACAGGTCCTGAATCCACAAACATCCTGTAGTTAAAATCTCCAAATTTATCCTCCACCATGGTCATTAGTGTGCTGAGTTTGTCTCTCAAAACCTGATGATAGTCCTCACCGTATGCATATCTGGAAATCTTGTATTTGTCCATTGACAATGATTCAGATGGATAGTAGTTATTAGAAAAGACGATGACAGTCTTACATCCATCCAACAAGAGTCTCGGATCCAGTCGTTTGTCAAAATGATTTTCCATCCAAAGCATTTCACCATGATAACCAGCTCTCAGCCACTTCTCGAGTAATGGGGCTTCCCTTTCCAAAAAGGCAGCTCTTGCAAAACGGACATTAGCAAAACCAAGTATTTTCGCTTGAGATTTAATATAATCCTTAATATTTTCAATATATATCACTTAAATATAATATTTAGTAAAATTATTTTTTTATAATTAATTTTTAATGAAACTAAAAAAATACCTGGAAGCAGGTATTTTTTCTTCTTTTTTGTGCGTATTTTTTTGTATGTATAAAAGTAAGGACTATGGATAAAATATGGATTCTCATAAAGGGAATTGTTGCAATAGCTTCCATGGTACTGGGATTTGTCATTGATTCATGCAATCGAGTTGAACAAAACAAAAAAATCACCGATAAAGAAATCAACAACGACAGTATTGCATACATCATATCTAACAAAAAAATGAAAACAATTCAGGTTAAAGGAGATAAAATTTTAATCCTTGAACAAGACGGAAAAATCTATGTGCATGAAACTAAAGAGTAGGTTGTGGTTTGTTTAACATGTGTCAGGCTTACACGACTGACACGAAGAGCCCCGAAACGTGATGTGGAGGGGCTTTTTTGTAGATGGAAGTTTAATAGCTCGTTGAGAAATCAGCTATCTTTCAAATTCCTACCTTTGCATGCGTTTGCAAGTTGCCTATCCTGCGCCGATACGTTTTTCAGAATAGCTTACTCTGGGGGTTCATAGCTGGTGTTGACGGGTGATTTGCCCGATATTTTAACCAACTTTTATTATTACATGAACACATTTGAGTCTTTAGGACTTAGTAACGTCCTTCTAAAAGCTATTACCGAGATGGGTTACAAACAGCCCACACCTGTGCAATCAGAGGCGATTCCACTTCTCATCCGTGAGAACACAGATATTATATCCCTTGCGCAAACAGGCACGGGAAAAACGGCTGCATTCGGTCTTCCGATTCTTGAAAAAATTGAATCCGGAAAAAATTCGCCTCAGGCCTTGATTCTTTCACCTACGCGAGAACTCTGCATCCAAATCGCCGGAGAACTTGAAAAATTTTCAAAATACATCGACGTAAGAATAGTCCCTGTTTACGGTGGAGCCAACATGACTACCCAAATCAGGCAGCTGAGACAAGGGGCAGATATCATTGTAGCTACTCCGGGACGACTGATTGATCTTATCGAGCGCAGTATTATTCAACTCGATACGATTAAGATAGTCGTCTTAGATGAGGCTGATGAAATGCTTTCTATGGGTTTTAAGGAGGACATTGACACAATTCTCAGTCAGACTCATCCGGATCGTCTGACCTGGTTGTTTTCTGCTACCATGCCAGAGGATATACGGAGGATTTCAAAGACTTATATGAAGGATCCTAAGCAAATTTCTGTTGCCGGTGGTGGTCAGGTCAATGAAAACATAGAACATATCTACCATCTCATCGACGGACGCGACAGAATCAAAGTACTGACAAGGGTTCTTGACTTCTATCCCGATATATATGCCATTGTTTTTTGTCAGACAAAAATCGAAACCCAACAGGTGGCAGATAAGCTCATTGACCACGGATATCCGGCCGGATCGCTACATGGCGACATGAGCCAGGCTCAGCGTGAGCAAATGATGAATGCTTTCCGAAAGAAAGCAATCACCATATTGGTAGCCACGGATGTAGCCGCCAGGGGCATCGATGTGGAAGATGTCACACATGTAATCCACTTTCACCTACCGGATGATTTGGAATCATTTACTCACAGAAGCGGTCGCACTGCCCGGGCGGGCAAAAAGGGTACTTCTATTGCTCTGGTTAGTAAAAATGAAATGCACAGGCTCAGAACCCTTGAGAAAATAATTAAGAGAAAAATTCAGTATGCCAAAGTACCATCGGGCATGGAAGTTTGTACGCACCAAATGCAATATTTGATCAATCGAATCACTACCGAAGAGGTTAATCCTCTGGCAGTGGAGGAATTTAAACCTCTTCTTGACGACCTGCTTGAGAAGTATCATCCCCGTGAACTCGTAGAGAAAATATTTAGCATGGAATTTAACCGCCTTCTGGAAATGTACCGTAATGCCCCTGACCTCAATATCAGTCCGGATAGATCAGGGAAATCATATGACGAGGCCTCATACCATAGCAGAGACATCAAGCGCTGGTATATCAATATTGGAATAAAAGACGGTATGTATTGGCAGGATGTCAAAGACTTTCTTAAAGAAAAAGGCAATCTCGGCAAAAATGATATAAATGGTGTAGAGACCTTATCGTCTTTTTCTACATTTAAATGCTCCGAGGAGGTATGCCGCCGGATTCAGAAAGGCATTCAAGGACTTACACTAAGCGGCCGGAAGATTTTTATCAAAGAAGACAGCAAAAAAGAGACATACCATCGTAGCCCGGAAAGAAATCAAACCAGGAAACAAAAGGGTCAAACATTTTAAATATTAAAATATTAAACTCAATAAAAATAATCTCGGATTAAAAAATACCATATAATTCAATTCTGACCGTACAATTATCTTGCGGCCGATTCACATAATTGGATTTTCCAACTTTGAATACAGAGATCTATAAACTTATTCAGGACCAAGTGCGTCAAGGCAGAAAAATGCTTGCTGTCCTTATTGATCCTGACAAAAATGACAAAAAATCCCTTTTAAAATTGCTCCGTCATTGCGAGATGGCGGATGTCGATTTCTTATTCATCGGCGGATCACTCATGGTGAAAGATACACTTGACGCGACTATTGATATTGTAAAATCTAATTCTGCTCTTCCATGCATTCTCTTTCCAGGCAGTGTCATGCAGATCTCCTCGAGAGCGGATGCCATATTGTTTTTATCACTCATTTCCGGCCGTAATCCAGAGCTACTCATCGGCAGTCAGGTCGTTGCAGCTCCTTACATTCTTGAGGCCGGACTACAAACCATCGCTACGGGCTATATGCTTATCCACTGCGGAAACTTTACTACCGCCCATTACATGTCCGGCAGCATGCCGATTCCTTCGCATAAACACGATATCGCTGCCATGACTGCCCTGGCAGGACAGATGCTCGGACTGCAGACCATTTATATGGATGGGGGCTCAGGTGCAGCACACCCGATCGATCCGGCCATGATTGCAGCAGTGCGCAGACAGGTTTCAATCCCAATCATCGTGGGAGGAGGGATAAGAACGGAAGAACAGGCACAACAGGCATTCGAAGCAGGTGCCGACATTCTGGTGGTGGGAAATGCTCTTGAGAGCCATCCTGAGTTTGTATTGAATCTAGGTAAAGTGAAAAAAGGCTTTTCATTAGATCCAATAAACTGAGTAACCGGGATTTAAAAACTGGTTTGATATCCCAGGCTTATACCAAAATTCTGAAAACGGCCAAACATCAGCTGACTGTTTAGGAAAAAAAATCTCCAGGTAAGCACTGCGCCCACACCTGCATTCAAAAAAGTATTAGAATCAGTAAATTGAACAGGATCTGTAACACTAAAGCGAATCCCTTGCAATACTCCGGCAGGAACACCCACGTAGTCAGAAAACGTGTAGTTAAACGTGCCTTTCAGGGCTGCACTTGAGTTCATGGATATAAAATTCGCCGAAAAATAAGGCTTTACAAATCCAAATTGCCTTGAAACGGTCATTTCAAATGAAAAGCTTCTGTTATCGATTTCAAATCGATTGGGATTGGGAGAATTAACAAAATCTTCTCCAATGAAACTCATTTGATTGTAATTGACACCTAAAATCAGTTCCACGGGCAGATTAAACCATCCGAGTGGATTGTGCATTAGTGACAGACCAAAGGACCCGAAACGAATGTTATCACCTACGATCGCGGGAATATACCTGATCGCAACACCTGTATGAACTGGAAACCACGCACCAATCTGCAAGCTCGCGGTAGGCACTATCGGTACACGAAAACCAAATCCTTGAGACACATCAATCTCTGCACGCACGTGATGTCCTCTGATCGGATCAAAAATCCGATTGCCATTATTGTCCGTCACATAAAAATAGATGAGGTTGTCTACCTCACCCCCCACAATGGTTGGCAAAATATTTCTCGAGGGGTTTCGCAGTTCGAAATTTGAAGTGCGATTGATGCCGAAAAAATCAAATTCTGTCAGTAAAATAGGTAGAAACGATGCTCCGGCAGTCAGATTTAACGAAAAATTATATGATCCTGAGGTCTGAAAGGGTAGTTGCCATAGCAGGGGATTTACGTTAGCCGCTCCATCAAAAGCCGGCGATAAATACGCTTCCATGTAGGCGTTCATATTTTGCCGGAACTCGTTGGCAATGCGTTCATTATTAAACTGTGCAATTGCTGGCTGGAGAAAAAAATATAATGTAGATAAAATTAAATTGCTGAATATTAGTACTTTTCTCATCTACAACAAGTTGAGGACAAATATATCTGTATATATCCAGTGATTTTGTTGGATTTTTGGACGACGTAATCAGAAGTTAAATGATATCGGAACGGCCATCTGCATGCTGGCAAAGTTTAGGTTTTTGGTTGGATCTCGCTTCTAAAATCAATGAATTGGATTGATTGGATGGTCATCATACTGAGCATTGGGCTCATTGCGGGCTATGGCATCTGGCATACGCGCAAGGTAGGATCTGTAACGGAGTTTCTCAAAGGAGGAGATGCACGATGGTGGAGCGTAGGTCTGTCGGTGATGGCGACCCAGGCCAGTGCAATCACATTTCTATCTGCGCCTGGCCTTGGTTATGAAAGCGGATTGCGCTTTGCACAGTTTTATCTTGGACTTCCGGTAGCGGTTTGGTTTATTAGCCGGTTTTTCGTTGATGAATATTACCGTAGTCGTGTGGTCACTGCATACGAATACCTTGAACAACGTTTTGACCTTCGAATACGGCTATTGGCATCGTTTTTATTTTTAGTTCAAAGGGGGATGGCAGCAGGAATTACGATCTACGCGCCGGCCATTGTATTATGCATGTTATTTGGCTGGAATTTGTCGACTACATGTGTTGTAATCGGACTGATCGTCATTGCTTACACTGTATCAGGGGGTACCAGAGCGGTGTCTGTCACCCACCGTTGGCAGATGGGGGTCATTTTTTTATCCCTGTTTGTGGTAGCCGCCATACTGCTGAATAAAATTTCAGCGGTAGCATCAGTGAGCACTCTGCTTGATGCTGCTGCCTACTCTGGAAAATTGGATATGCTGGAGTGGACTTTTGACCTGAGCACACGATATACTGTATGGAGCGGATTGCTTGGGGGATTTTTTCTGTCGCTCAGCTATTTTGGAACGGATCAGAGCCAGGTTCAGCGGTATCTGTCGGGTACGGATGTAGGAGTGGCCCGCAAAGGACTCTACTTCAATGCGATTTTAAAAATCCCTATGCAGGTTTTTATCCTTTTTATTGGGGTTTTGGTTTGGATGTTTTTTCTGTTGGAAGGACAGCCACTGATCTTCAACCCGACTTCGAGTGCGAATGCTAAAGCCTTTGAATCAATCCATTTAAAAGATATCGAACGCGACTTTTACCGGCAACAAGAAGAATTAAAAGATATGGTCCACAGCAATAAAGGCACAAATGCCTCTGAGATCAGCGAGAGGGCCAGGACCGTACATGCTTTACGTGACGACTATATGGCCCTTTATCAGGAGGAGACCGGTCAAATCCTCCCGAAGGATACCAATTTTGTCTTTCTGCATTTTGTAATACACCATCTGCCTCACGGACTCATAGGACTGGTCGTGGTTATGGTGCTGTCTGCAGCCATGAGCAGTACAGCCGGCGAACTGAATGCCCTGGCAACGACGACTATGGTTGATTACGTAGAAAGGCTCGGCCTTGTAAAGCGGGAGAGCCGGTCAAAGCTATTGATTACCCGAATTACTACCTTTATATGGGGTATTTTGGCTATTGGATTTGCGATCGTGGCCTCTCTGTTTGACAATCTCATCGAGATGGTCAATATTATTGGATCGCTTTTTTACGGAACGATCCTCGGAATTTTTCTAGCGGCTTTTTTTATAAAAAAAACCTCATCCAACTTTTTGCTCATAAATGCCATAATTGCACAATCTACTATACTAGTGATTCACTTTGCCAAAGACCGGTTCCTCGCCTGGAATATTGAATATTTGTGGTACAATGTTCTTGCTGCTTTGTTTATTTTGGGTACGAATTGGGTGAGGTCACTACTGGCGAGATCGATAGCCGCGAAAGGTTGATTTATTTCAGATAGAATGTATCGCCGGGAAGGTGAATGTGCATAGTCAAATCTCCAAATCCGATAAGGTCTTCCCTTCGTTTTGGAGTGCCAGCCCGAATTTGTACGATTTGCCCTGACCCGATAGCCACGGCAACACTGTCATCTGTTACAATGGCGGAAGATTCTTCCACTCCAATGCCGTTGAGCATAGGCAACTCAAACAGGGCTGAAATCAGCCTGTTGTAACGGCTTCGGGCAATGAAATGCTGATCGATGATGCACGATCTCAAAAATCCAGCTCCGGACATAAGCTCAACATTATCCGCGATAAGACGACTGAATGTGGCTTCATATTCCGGATATTTCAGTTGATTGCCTGTAATCATATATTCACTCATGACCGCTGCTCCGGCGCTGGTACCGGCGATATGACCTCCTGACAATCGGTACTTGTTTAGGTCATCCAGCACATCGGCGAGCGACAGCGACTGCATCAGGCGATTCTGATCACCTCCGGTGAAGAAGACCAGCTTAACTCTCGCCGTATCCGGGGGGTAGTAATCCGGCCGGGTGTAAAAAACGTAAGGTTTTGGAATCAATCCCATTCGCTCAAAGTCGAACGCCACATACCAATAGGCCGAGTCCGGCTCTTCACTTGCCATTGGCGCAATCCAAACAGTATCGCCTGGTCGTAAATCGCAGTACCGAATGATGTGTGACAGCAGGGTATCTGTGCGTTTTCCTCCACCAATGGCGATGAACCAACCCGGTGCATTTCCTGAGGAGGTATCATTCTGCACCGAATACGGTTGGTTAGGATTAACACACGATGTCGAAAAATAAATCCATATTGAAAAATAGGAAAGGCGGTAGAATATCTTTGAAATATGTTTATTCTTCAGCATACACGCCCATTGAAGTAAATTTTTTAATGCGGAGGTTGACCCGTTCATCCGGTGTTAATTTTTCAAGCTCATCCAAGGCAGTTTTGATGTGCTGTTTTACTGTCTGAAAGGTGGTTTCGTGGTCGGTATGGGCCCCACCGAGCGGCTCGGGAATGATTCCATCGATGAGTTTGTTATGTAGCATGTCTTTGGCGGTAAGTTTCAAAGCTTCGGCTGCTTTTTCTTTAAAGTTCCAGCTTCGCCAGAGAATAGAAGAGCAACTTTCGGGAGAGATGACCGAGTACCAGGTGTTTTCGAGCATGTATACCCTGTCGCCCACACCGATACCAAGGGCACCGCCCGAGGCCCCTTCCCCGATGATGATACAAATGACAGGAATCTTCAGGACACTCATTTCCATCAGATTACGTGCTATAGCTTCCCCTTGTCCACGCTCTTCAGCTTCTAGACCCGGATAGGCTCCCGGAGTGTCAATCAGAGTGACTACAGGCTTTCCAAATTTTTCTGCCATCTTCATAAGTCGGAGCGCTTTGCGATACCCTTCAGGATTGGCCATTCCGAAATTTCGGTACTGCCGCATTTTGGTATTGATTCCTTTTTGCTGCCCGATAAACATCACACCCCGACCATCCAGCAACCCCCAACCTCCGATCATTGCTTTATCATCCTTCACTCCGCGGTCTCCGTGAAGCTCTAAAAACTGTCCGTTTGTCAGATAATTGATATACGCCAGGGTATACGGGCGATTGGGATGACGGCTAAGTTGAACGCGTTGCCATGCAGTTAGATTCTCATATATATGTCTGCGGGTTTCTGTTAGTCGGTTTTTAAGTTCATCAATAGTAGCTGTCATATCCACTTTTGATTCTTCCTGCAGTTGAATAGCCTTCGAGATTTGTTCTTCCAACTCCTTAACAGGCAATTCAAAATCCAGATAATCCATACGAATCGGACAATTAATAAATACTGGCGAAAGGTATAAAAATTACCCCAATAACAAGAATGTATTAAAGATGCTACCAATAATCCCGGCATTTGAAGGCAGCTTGCATAAGACCAATGCCTGCACGCTATTTATGAGAAGGAATGGATTTTTATAAGAATTGGGAATACCAGCTCTTTGAAAGAGATTCTAAGATCGTTGCTTTTCTGTGTATATAATTGCCTGTCCCGTACCCTTTCATAGGCCATTAGGTACACTGCCGATGACGAGAAATATTAAAAAAAAAAGCCCACCATTGTATTGGTGGGCTCATCATCTGATGGGTTGTGGAGAGCAGAGTTTACATGGTTTTGGTTTTGACAATTTTCAAACCCAATTTATTTTTCAATCCATTGAGCAGGTACACCATCACGGGCACAATGATCAGAGTCAAAAAAGTCGCAAAAGTCAAGCCATAAATCACGGTCCAGCTCATTGGCCCCCAGAAAGCCACATTATCTCCACCAAAATATATGTTTGGATTGTATTCCGTAAATAGAGTAAAAAAATCAATATTCATCCCCGTAGCCAAGGGAAGAAGACCAAGTATAGTGGTGATGGCTGTTAGCAAAACGGGGCGAAGACGTTTTTTGCCGGCTTCAACAATGGAGTCATGAATCTCTTTTATAGACAGTCGGTCATTGGGATTTAGTCCAAGGGCTTTTTTACGGCGTGCCATGATCAAATTGGTGTAGTCGATGAGAACTATGGCATTATTTACAACAACACCGGCCAAAGATATAATACCGATCATTGTAAGAATAATTACAAAATCCTGGCGGAAAATGACCAATCCAAGAAAAACCCCTATGAGCGAAAAAATGACACTTACCATAATGATAAGAGGAGTGGACGCAGAATTAAACTGAGCAACCAGAATCAAGAAAATGATGAATACAGCGATCAGGAGGGCTTTTGAGAGAAATCCAAGTTCTTTGGCCTGCTTCTCCTGCTCACCTGTAAACTCTATGGTAATGTCTTCCGGTAATTCATAGGTGGTGAGCAGGCGTTTGATTTTTTGGACGGTAGCCGTAGCATTGACCCCTTCCAATACATTAGAGGTAAGGGTAACTGTACGCTTCAGGTCGCTGCGCTTGACAGACGAAAAGGTACTGGACTTGACCGGATATGCCACAGCGGATATAGGAACCTGTTTGATCTTACCGGAGGCCTGATCTCGGAAGGTAATGCGGGTATCCATAAGTTTGTCGAGGTCATAACGGTATTCATCTTTAAAGCGGATATTGATCGGATAGTCATCGTTTCCTTCTTTAAATGTACTGACTTCACGGCCGAAGAGGGCAGTGCGAAGCGCATCACCTATTTGATATGTAGAGATGCCAAGGGTTTTGGCTTTAGTCCTGTCTACGATGATCGGAAGCTCAGGTTTAGCTCGATCCACATCGATGGTAAGCTCTTCTATTCCGTAGATATTTGCATTGTCAATAAACACTTTAATGGCCTCAGCTTCAGCTACAAGCTGTTCATAGTTTTCTCCCGAGAGCTCAATACTGATGGGTGCTCCGGCAGGTGGCCCCTGGCGGTCTTTGCTCACGGTGATTTGAGCGCCGGCCATAATGCGCAGTTCTTCGCGTATATCCTCGAGCACATCGGAGGTTCGTACTCCACGTCTGTATTTTGTCTCTACAAAATCGACAGTAATCTTTGACTTATGAGGAGTAGCTGCCTGTGAAGATCCTTCATTGGGATTGTTTGCACCTTTACCTACTTGGGAAATAATACTGGAAATTAAAAAGTTGTACGTAGTGTCAAGCCCGTCTTCGGTTTTTTCTGTCACGATGTAGCGGTTGTATATATTTTTCAGGAGCTCCTCTATCTGTAGGGTAAATTGGTTTGTCGTTTCAACATCGGTACCTATGGGGAGTTCTACGTAGATCTCTGCTCTGTTGGGCTCATTTACCGGGAAGAACTGTACTTTGGGCGGAAACAGCCCGATAAGGGCAAAACTTACTATTAGCAAAACGATTGTTCCCACAAAAAAATATGCTGGATTTCGACCTCTCAGAGCAAATTTCAGGAGAGCTTCGTAGTTTTCTTCAAGTCGTGGCAGCAAATTATCCTGAAACACCTTTGAGAGAGGCATTAGAATTTTATAGTTAAATGGAGCGATTAAACCAATCAAAATGAATAGGTTACCCACCCAGAAAACTTTTGATACCAGAAAGAATGTGCCAATGAAGACCATTACTGCCGTAAACCTCCACACTTTTTTCATATTAGGTTTATCTTCAGTGAGCTTCATGTACACAGAGGTCAATACTGGATTGATAACCAGTGCCACAAAGAGCGAGGAGCCAAGGACGATCATCAGCGTGATGGGCAAATATTTCATAAATTCACCAAAAATACCCGGCCAGAAAGCCAGGGGTATAAATGCCGCCACTGTAGTAGCCGTAGAGGCGATGATGGCCACTGCAACCTCTCCTACGCCTTCCTTAGCCGCGCGGATAAGTGGTTTGCCTTCGGACAAAAGTCTGAAGATGTTTTCTACAACGACTATTCCGTTGTCTACAAGCATTCCCAGAGCAAGTACAAGCGAAAAAAGCACAATGGTATTGAGCGTCACACCTAATACGCTGAGCACCATAAAGCTAATCAGCATACTGAGAGGGATAGCAATCCCTACAAAAAGCGCATTGCGAAGGCCCATAAAAAACATGAGCACCGCTACGACGAGGATGACTCCGAATATAATGGAATTTTCAAGTTCCGCTACCTGATTTCGCGTACGATCACTTTGATCATTGGTAATGGAGATATTTAGATTTTCAGGAAAATATTTCTCACGGGCCTCATCGATGATGTCGTTGATTTTATCTGATACTATGATCAGATTTTCACCACTTCGCTTCATCACATCGAGCATGACTACAGGATTACCGAATTCGCGTGCGTATGATTCCTTTTCAACCTCGCCAAAATATATGTCAGCAATGTCCTGCAAGTACACGACCTCTGCATTTTCGTATTTTACGATGATGCGCCCAACTTCTGCGGGCTCTTTAAACTCTCCGACTACACGAATATTTCTCCGATATCCGTCAACCAGAAAGTCACCAGCAGCCACGGAGACGTTTTCACCACGGATGGCATTGGCTATGTCATCAAAAGAAAGGTTAAGCAACTCGAGCTTTTGCTGATCCAGGCTGATCCTGAGTTCCTTATCGTCCATTCCCCGGATTTCGACTTTTGATACCTCAGGAAGGGCCTCAATTTTCTCCTCGAGGTATTCGGCAAATTGCTTAAGCTGATCGGGGGAAAATTCACCACTGAGATTGATGTTGAGCACGGGAATTAGTTCGGCAAAGTTTAGCTCAAACACATTGGGTTCTGCTGGAAGGTCCTTAGGGAAGTCTTTGTCGCTTCGGGCAAGATCCACTTTGTCCTTCACCTTTCGGAGGGCTTCTTCTGGTGTCACTTTAAAGTCAAACTTGACCTGAATAGTGGAATACCCCTGAGTAGAGGTAGAATTGATCTCTTCGATACCCGAAATAGAGTTGATTTCCTTCTCCAAAGGGCGGGTTACGAGCTTTTCGATATCTACGGGAGAATATCCGGGATAAAATGTACCAACATAAATCTCCGGGCTTACGATCTCGGGAAAGGTCTCTGAAGGCATGCTCCGATATGCCAAAATTCCGGCCACAAAAAGAATAAACGTGAGAACGAAAATTGTGGTTTTATTGTCGACCGATAGCGAACTCAGTCTGAACTCCTTTTTGATTACACCCTTCGTTTCCATACGGCATCAGGCATTTAATTCTGTATTGTCAACTATTCGAACCCTCTGATCATCCTTTACGTTTCGCGAGCCTTTGTCGATAAGAATGGAATTTGGCTCCAGACCCTCAAGAATTTCAGTGAAATTTCGGTACGATTTACCAGACCTGACATTCACTTTCCGGGCTACCCCCAGAGAATTTCCAGTTTTTTGCAGCGTCAGTACATAATCATTGCCGAAAGGATCTTGCTGAATCAATCGCGTCGGTACAACAAGCGCATTTGTATTTTCATAATCTTTAATCATTATGGGAACCAATGTATTAGGGAGTAGCCTAACGGAATTGTCCAACAATTCGAGGCGGACTTTGAAGGTTCGGTTGGTTGGATTGATAAATTTTGATATAGAGGTAACTTGAGCCTCGATGGTAGAGTCTGAATTTGGCACCGTCACCTTGGCTACGTATCCGGGTCTGAGGGTAGCAGAATAATTTTCAGATACTTCTCCCTCGATGTAGATCTGATCGAGATTGATCAACCTCAGAAGCTGTGATTGAGGCCCGACAAGCTGACCAACTTTTGGAAAAATTTCGTCTACTACCCCATCAAAGGGAGCTCTTACCACCGTTTGATTGTATTGGACCTGAAGGGTCTTCAGCCTGCTTTCCAGTGCTTCTTTATTGTTTTTGGCCTGTAGGTATTGAAGTTCGGAGCCGACTTTTTGTTCCCAAAGTCGTTTTTGCTTTTCATAGACAGATGACGCCAGCTCGAGTTGTGTTTTTACTTCATTTATATTGCTAAGTAAGAGTGATGCATCGAGTTGGATCAGGGGTTGTCCGCGCACAACTTTTTGACCTGTCTTTACAAGTACAGACGTGATTACCCCTCCAGTTTCTGGAAAAATCAAGGTATTCTTGTCCGCCCCCACTGTGCCATACACTTCGATAAAGTGCTCAAATACCATAGGTTTAACTTCATAGGTAGTCACGGTGTAAAACCTAGCTGTGGTATCGAGATCTGCAATTCGCTCATTGACTTCGCTCAGGAGCAAATTGCTTTTTTCAATGATTTTGTAGAGGGAGTCACGCTGTTGATAGAGCGCTGCCAGAGTAGGATCGGCGGTATTTTCGCGATTTTTGCTACCGCATGCTGAGACTACAAGTGTGATGAACAGGACTGCTGTACTGGTTTTCATTCTTTTAATTATTATAATTTCCCAAGATTTTATTAAGTGCTGAATACGAATTGACAAGCAATGTCATGGCCTGTACATAGGAGCTTTGTGCTTCGATGAGCTGATTCTCAGCCTGTGTGAGATCAAAACTTCCAGCCACGCCCTCGCGGTATTTGAATAGGGTTTTTTCTCTTACACGGAAGGCTGTGTTTAGGTTTTTCCGTCGTACCCTCAAATTGGACAGCGCAAATTCAAATTCGTTTTTAGTCCTGTTATATTCCACTGCCTTGCTGTCTTCTACCTGTCTTTTGGCATTTTGGACTCTCAGTAGATCCAACCTTGCCTTTGAGGTTTTGGCATATCGGTCAAAGCCTGTAAAAATGTTCCAGTTTACACCTGCACCGAATATAGTGACAGGAACCCAGAACTGATTGAAATCAAACATTTTAAATTCATTTCCGAAAGCATTTTGCTGATGGGTTGCAAATGCAGTGACTGATGGTAAATAGGACATCTGATAGCGCTTCAGCTGAAGGCGGGCGGCCTGCTCCTGCAGTAAGATTCCCCTGTACTCATAGTCTTGCAGGAGGTCATAAGGTTTTGACAATAGATTATAAGCATTGGCATCAATGGTTTCAAATGCTTCAAGCCCATCGGTAAGTTCAATGTTTTCGTCCAGAGATATTCCCATTTGCAATTTCAGCAGCATCATGGCCACATCGAGTTGACGGCGAGTGTTGTCTAGCTGAGTGGATACGGTATTGACCAAAATATCGAGCTGATCTACGTCTTGCTCCTCAATAAATCCCTCGTCATACAATTTGCGATTGTCGCTGTAAATTTTTTGGAGCACTTTGAGGTTGTCTTCCAGTATTTGGATCAGTTCTTTGGTCATCACCACAGATCCATACGACCGTGTAATATTGTCTATTACTTCGACTTTGGAAATGTTTACATCATTTCTAGCCAGATCTTTGAATACCCTGGTGGCCATTAGTGCCACAATGTACGATCCATCAAAAATCAGCTGAGATGCCTGCAGACCATAGATACTCTGGTGAGGCACACCAAACTGAACGAGCACGAAGTCTACTCCTTCAGGAGGATTAGGGAGCAAAATAGCAGGAAGGGGGGTCTGGGGTATCTGTGCATTGTACTGATGCCTGGCTTCTGCAGAGATTTGAGGAAGTCCCAGGGCTGCTGTTTCTGTGATCGTTTTTTTAGCTTTCTCTAACTCAAGTTGTTTATCCTTTATTGAATAAGAATGCTCCAGGGCATATGCTCTGGCTTCCTGAAGCGAAAATTTCAGCTGGGCAAACATCCCTGTCGGAAGAGCCAGCATACTTATACAAAACAGGCGGATTTTTTGGCAAGTCATGGCGTTGGTTTGACATATTTTGATTCCAGATATTCAAGTCCTTTTTTAGAAGCAATACCGCGAATGTGGTAAATCAGAGCCTCCCGCGTTAGTTTATCCCAGTCAAAATCATTGACAGGAAAGTAATTTTCATCCATGATCATAAGTATTCTACTGTAGTAAAGATTTGCAATGATGTGTGTATCAAAATCATTTCTGTACCAACCTTGCTGACGGCCCTTTTGAAGATTAAGGGTAGTTACTTCCATAAAATTTTTGCGCTGGGCTTCCTTAATTTTAAAGAATGTCTCAGGATAGTATTTTCTGAGCTGAAATTGGATGCCTTGATGCTGCATTTTATTAAAATTGCGCATTCCCTCATCCAGGATAAAGAGTTCGTCTATAGGATTTTTTTCAGCTGGACATATTTTGCTGCAGAATTCTCTGATGTGGTCGATTACAAGATTTGCGCCTTTGTCTACAAGGTCGGCTTTATTTTTAAAATGCTTATACAAGGTCTTTTTAGAAATTCCCATTTCCCGGGCTACATCATCCATTGTGACGCTTCTGAGTCCAAAACGACTAAACAGTACAATTGCGTTGGCCAGTATCTGACCATCCGGAGGAAGATTTTTAAGTAGCTCCACCGATGGAAAAAAACCTTGGTAATCCTGCTGGATCATTGACTGTTTTTAAGTAAGCAAATTTCAATAGATAAAACTTAAAGGAAACGTTTATGTTTTATTTCGTTTCCATATTAACCATAATTTAATATTCACTGAATTACTAACAATTTATTAAATCAAGATTTTTTGTAAACCTTCTATGAATTAATATTTTCAAATGTCTGTAATCTAATATTTTAATGCTATGAAAAACCTATTTATCCATGTATTCACATGGGCTTTAGTGAGTGCATTGTTAGTCGGATGTCGTAAAGATGACAACAAGCAAACAGATGATGAACAGAGGCAAAACATTGTGCAGATTGCACAGGGCAATTCGGACTTCAGCATACTGGTTCAGGCTCTTACACGACCCGATTTGTCTACCAATTTTGCAGAGGTTCTTAGTGGACCGGGTCCATTCACCGTATTTGCACCGACCAATGCAGCGTTTCAAGCTTTGCTTGCGGAACTCGAAGTACCATCATTAAACGATATTCCGGCACCTGTTCTGGAAGCCGTGTTGACCTACCACGTCGTAGCTGGCAGTGTCCGTAGCAATGCGCTTTCAGATGGTCAAGTGGTCACGACGTTAAACAATGGTACTTTTACGGTCAATACTCAAGGTGGCGTGCGAATCACCGATGCCAATGGGCGCATCGCCAATGTCATACAAGCAGACATCATCGCATCCAACGGGGTAATCCATGCAATTGATAAGGTTATTCTTCCAGAGCTGGGCCAAGGTGCTGAGCCAAATATTGTGCAGATAGCTCTTGACAATCCAGATTTCAGCATTTTGGTGCAAGCGCTTACTCGTCCGGATCTAAGTTTAGACTTTGTTAGTATTTTAAGCGGTGAAGGTCCTTTTACTGTCTTTGCTCCGACCAATGCAGCCTTTCAGGATTTACTCACTGAGCTCAACCTCTCTTCTCTAAATGATATCCCAGCTGCCACACTCGAAGCTGTACTTCAATATCACGTCGTATCCGGCAAGGTCAAGAGCTCAGATCTGACCAACGGACAGGTTGTTACCACACTACAGACAGGGACTTTTACAGTCAATACTCAAGGTGGGGTCACTATCACAGATGCCAATCAGCGCACAGCCAGTGTCATACAAGCCGATATAGTAGCTTCCAATGGAGTCATTCACGTAATAAACAAGGTTATACTCCCGACACTCTGACAATCCTTTTCTTCTTTGAAAAAAGGCAGCCCGATTCCGGCTGCCTTTTTTTATTGAATCAGTTAGAATTGTGACCCGGTAATTACTCCCAAAGCGAATTTGTTGTATTAATATTATTTGAATTTTGTTCATTTGCATCCTCAATTGAACTGAACTACAAGTAAAATTATGGAGCGCCACATCTCAGCGGCCATCACTTCCATAGGTGGGTATGTACCGGAATTTAAACTTACCAACGAGCTTTTGGAGACCATGGTGGACACATCAGACGAGTGGATTACCACACGCACAGGCATCAAAGAGCGCCGAATACTTCAGGGTCAAGGTCTCGGAGTGTCATATATGGCTAAGAAAGCCATAGATGAATGTCTTCAAAAACGAGGTGTTGAAGGTAATGACCTCGATCTGGTCATCGTCGCAACGACCACGCCTGATATGCCTGTAGCCGCTACAGCAGCGTATCTGTGCAGCGAGATTGGTGCCACAAATGCATTTGGGTATGACTTGCAGGCGGCCTGCTCAGGATTTCTGTTCGGCCTTGCCACTGCATCCATGTTTATCGAAAGCGGGCGTTACAAAAAAGTCCTGCTGGTAGGTGGGGACAAAATGTCGTCCATCATCGACTACACAGATCGCTCTACATGTGTCATTTTTGGAGACGGATGTGGGGCAGTGCTTCTGGAGCCCGACACCGAAGGATATGGAGTTCTGGATCACATTCTAAGAAGCGATGGAATCGGACGCGAATACCTGTATATCAAAGCCGGTGGCAGCATGTATCCTCCTACCAAAAGCACAGTAGAAAATCGGGAGCACTTTGTGCACCAGGAAGGACAAACCGTATTCAAATTTGCCGTGACCAATATGGCAGAAGTGGCAGCCCAGATCATGGAAAGAAACCAACTTAGACCTGAGGATGTCGCCTGGCTTGTGCCACACCAGGCCAACAAGCGCATCATCGATGCCACGGCACGACGCATGAATCTGGACGACTCTAAAGTGATGATGAATATTCACCGCTATGGCAATACAACCAACGGAACCATTCCATTACTTCTCTGGGACTACGAATCCAAGCTGCGCAAGGGCGACAATCTGATCCTGGCTGCCTTCGGGGGTGGTTTTACGTGGGGAGCAGTATATGTAAAATGGGCCTACGACGGGAGCAAGGTCGGCAAGCCCTTTGAAGAATAATAAATTTTTAAATTAAAATACCAAAACCTATCGATGTATGGATCTGAAGGAAATTCAAAATCTGATAAAATTTGTTGCCCGCTCAGGTGCATCTGAAGTAAGTCTGGAAACCGAAGACTTCAAAATCACCATTAAAACACATACCGGCATCACCTATCCGGTAGAGACTGCCCCGGTGGTCGCCCACACCGCCCCTATCCAGCAGGTTGTGGAAGTCCCTGCATCCGCACCGGCTGTAGCTGCCGAACCTCCTAAATCTGCTGCACCGGCCACTGACGAATCCAAATACCTGACCATCAAGTCACCCATGATCGGGACGTTCTACCGTAGGCCTGCCCCTGACAAACCTGCTTTTGTAGAAGTTGGTACTGAAATTAAAAAAGGTCAGGTCGTTTGCATCATTGAGGCGATGAAGCTTTTCAATGAAATTGAGTCGGAGATCGATGGCCGAATCGTCAAGGTATTGGTCGATGACCAGAAGCCGGTCGAATACGATCAGCCTCTCTTTTTGGTTGAGCCTCTGTAAAGTTGAACCATTTTAGAATCCAATTCGTACGACATGTTTAAAAAAATCCTCATTGCTAATCGGGGCGAGATCGCCATGCGTGTTATCCGGACATGCCGCGAAATGGGCATTAAGACAGTAGCCGTATACTCCACTGCCGACAAGGACAGCCTGCATGTGCGGTTTGCCGATGAGGCTGTGTGCATCGGTCCCCCGCCAAGCAAAGACTCATATCTGAATATTCCGAGAATCATGGCGGCCGCCGAGATTACCAATGCAGATGCCATCCATCCGGGCTATGGATTTTTGAGCGAAAACGCCAAATTTTCAAAGATTTGTGCCGAGCACGGCATCAAGTTTATCGGTGCTGCACCCGAGATGATCGAAAAAATGGGTGATAAAGCAACCGCAAAGGCGACCATGAAAGAAGCGGGTGTGCCTACTGTACCAGGTAGCGATGGCCTGCTGCAATCGCTGGATCATGCCCTAAGTGTAGCCCACGAAATAGGCTATCCCGTCATGATGAAGGCCACTGCCGGCGGTGGAGGTCGGGGAATGCGTGCTGTCTGGAATGATGAAGAGCTCAAAAAGGCCTGGGAGACTGCCCGGCAGGAGGCCGCAGCAGCCTTTGGCAATGACGGCATGTATATGGAAAAACTGATCGAAGAACCCCGTCACATCGAAATTCAGATCGTAGGAGACTCTACGGGCAAGGCATGTCACCTCTCGGAGCGCGACTGCTCCATCCAGCGCCGACATCAGAAACTAACCGAAGAAACGCCCTCGCCCTTTATGACTCCTGAACTTCGCGAGGCGATGGGGGCAGCAGCGGTACGTGCAGCCGAATACATCAGCTACGAAGGTGCCGGTACCATCGAGTTTCTTGTGGACAAGCACCGAAACTTTTATTTCATGGAGATGAATACCCGTATTCAGGTGGAGCATCCTATCACAGAGCAAGTCATTGATTACGATCTGATCAGGGAACAAATCAAAGTGGCTTACGGCATTCCGATCTCCGGTAAAAACTATTACCCGAAACTTCACTCCATCGAATGCCGCATCAATGCCGAAGATCCCTACAATGACTTTCGCCCATGCCCCGGAAGGATTACCACCTTTCATGCGCCGGGAGGTCATGG
>CALFUW010000068.1 GCA_937929815.1 uncultured Flavobacteriales bacterium
TGACTGCGAGTACACGAATCATTGATGTCACAGGCTCAACTCCAGTCGAGTATAAAGGGTATGTGCCTCCCCGCTCGGTTGTGATTCCCGGCAGTATTCCCAAAGAATTTGCTGCTGGTGTCTACCATGTACCCTGTGCATTGATAATAGGTAAGAGAAAGCCAAGTACAGATCTTAAAACATCCCTCAACGATGCGTTGAGGGAGTACAGTGTGGCTGTCTAAACATTACTTGTAAAAAATCGTTTCAAAGTAATCATTTAAATCTAGGACATGATTAAAGGAGCCCCAATCAAAGGATTTTCCAAACTCAGCAAAGAGGCAAAGATCCAATGGCTTGTCAGCGAATATCTCAATGGAGATGAGTCGCATATTGATTTTTTGAATAGTTATCTTCACCCGGAAGCCAAGGTACAGAAACTCCATGACGAATTTATAGAAAATACCATTACCAACTATTACCTGCCGCTGGGAGTAGCTCCGAATTTTCTGATCAATGGCCGGATCTATGCTTTGCCAATGGCTATTGAAGAGAGTTCGGTGGTGGCAGCGGCTGCCAAGTCTGCCAATTTTTGGCTTGAAAGAGGAGGATTTAGCTCCACAGTCCTGTCTACAGTCAAAATAGGTCACGTTCACTTCATGTTTTTTGGCGATGGAAACAAGTTGAACTCCTTCATAGAGCGCAACAAACAAAAGTTTTTTGAAGATACAAACCACATCACCTCTAATATGCAGTCGCGCGGTGGCGGAATTTTGGATATACAACTGGTCAACAAAACCGATCAACTCGATGGCTACTACCAGTTGGAGGCACGCTTTGAAACATGTGACTCTATGGGAGCAAATTTTATTAATTCCTGCCTTGAACAGATGGCCAAAACACTGACTATACTCCTAGCAGAATCAGATGAGTTTACAGAGTCTGAAAAAGAGATTCAGGTCGTTATGAGGATTTTGTCTAATTATACTCCGGAGTGTATAGTCCGATCTGAAGTTACTTGCCCGATAGACCAGCTTAATGCTGACGAAGAAATTAGTCCAAAAGAATTTGCAGAAAAATTTTACAGAGCCGTACGAATTGCTGAGATCGAACCCTATCGTGCAACGACACACAACAAGGGCATCTTCAATGGCATCGATGCTGTAGTAATCGCTACAGGAAACGATTTCAGAGCTGTGGAGGCGGCAGGTCATACATATGCTTCCAGGAGCGGCAGGTATAGCTCTCTCACACATTGTGACATTTCAGACGGAATGTTTCGTTTTTGGATCGAAATACCCCTGGCACTTGGGGTCGTAGGAGGTCTCACGTCTCTTCATCCGATGGTTCGCTTCTCCTTGGCGTTGCTGGGTAAACCATCGGCATCTGAACTGATGGGCATTGTGGCAGCATCTGGTCTAGCTCAAAATTTTGCTGCTTTACGGGCACTTGTCACCTCCGGAATACAGAAGGGGCATATGAAAATGCACTTGCTGAACATTCTAAACCAGCTGGAGGCAACCGATGAAGAGAAGAACTTTTTTGTCAATTATTACAAAGACAAAGTAGTCACATACTCCGAGACTGTTCGAAAGTTCTGTGAACTCAGGGGTATTCCAGTGGAAACCTTCGCCCATTTACACAAGAAATAAAGGCCTGGTACGCAGTGCGCACCTGATTTGGGAGGTAGTAGACCAGTAAACTGTTAACTTCCCGGAACTTCGATCCTGAAAGCTCTGTTACCGAGCAGGACAATGTCCCCGTTTTTTAAGGTAATTGGCATATCTACCCGTATGTAAGTGGTATGTAGGTCGCTTCGGTCTGAGAGTTTCCACGCTCCGTCAGTGTATTCCAATAAGGCCTGCTCGCGAGAGGTAATGGTCATATTTCCGGGGTCGCAGTTGGCGCGATTCAAGATAACAGACTCCCCCTCAAACTCAAGTGTTACTTCTTTCTCCCCATCTTTGGGTAGCCTGATGAGTTTGATGGAATGCTTGTCAAACAAATCTATACGCGTAGGATCCACGGTTTTATTTACATCAAGTTTTTTTGGCATCTTTCCGGGAGTGGATTCAGCATGCTTTTGAGATAATGCCTGCTGAGGTTTGGATGATGAAGGACGTTCGTCGCTCTGCACTGGATTACGCGGAACCTGCTGATGTACGGGCCGACTGTTGTCCATGTCCCACGGGTCGATCTCAGCAGCCATTCCTATGACGGTGGCATTTGCAATTGCAGCCCTGGACGGCTCATCGCTGGCCCGAGCATCTTCTTCTCGCAGGGGATAGTTACATCGCTTGCATCTATGATTTTTTGGCTCATTGGCATAGCCACAATTTGGGCAGCGCACTGGTTTATCTGTCATAAGTGTGGTGGTTTAGCATTTTTTTTATCCGATGGATTCGGTAGATGAGAAGTGTCATTTTCAAACGGGTAGTTGCAGTGTTTACATATTTTGGCCTTTGGATCATTGGAAGATCCGCAATTTGGCCATCTTTTTACCTTCTTGTCAGGAGCTTGTTCCGGTTGTCACCATTTTGATGTTTTATTTGTTTGATTCAAAAGTATTGATACTGTCCTGTACATCAGGTTTTTTTTGAAGTTCTATAGGTTTAAGGTTGACAGTATCCTTATCGTTTGGCGATGGGTTGGGCTTAGTAATAAGGGAATCTTTGGGCAAAGTATAGTTTGGCGGAGGAGTTTGTATCGGCTGTACCGGTATGATTGATGGTTGTTTTTTGGTTGGCTCTTTGGGCGATTCAGATACCGTTGGCGTAGGTGGAGTTGCATTATAAGGTTGTTTCAGGGGCGGATTATCAAGGATTCCACTTTTGGTCGAATCCACGATTAGTGCCGCATTTGTCGTATCTACAGCTGTAGAATCCTTTTCAACAGTTTTGTCAGGATTGATATATTTTTTCCAAGGGATGGACACTCCAATGGTGAAAAGTATAATCAGCACACTGAATAGCACAAACAAGTGAAATACATTTTTACCGGCTTTTTGCGGGGTAGATTCCGGTGGAGCATTCTGAAGACCTTTAACTGTTTGAAGGGGGGTACCAGCCGCCACCACTGCATTAAAATCAGAGAGATCCTCACCTACCTGAACAATTTCCGCGAGTATAAGTGTTACATTGTCATGGGCACCTTCTTTCAGCGTGGCGTCTATTAGGTAGTGAGCTGCATCTTCGAATCCTGAATATTGTGTAAGTATATCTTGTATTACATTATCCTGTAGCATGCCGTGCAGGCCATCGGTGCACAGCAGTACGCGATCACCGGCACTTAGCTGAAGAGATATCGTATCAGGTACTACTTTATCTGGTTCGCCACCCAGCGACTGGAGGATGATGTTTCCCTGTGGATGGTAAAAGGCTTCTTCAGGAGTTATTTTGCCGGCATCTACCAATTGCTGTACGAAGGAGTGGTCTTTTGTAATCGGCTGCAGTTTTCCATTTCGATACAAGTAGGCTCTGCTGTCGCCCACCCATGCTATGGTGAGTATCCTCCCTACAGCAAGAGCAGCTACAATGGTAGTACCCATTCCGCTCTTACTGTGATCGGTGTTTGACGCTTCATAAATTTTTCTGCTGGCTTCGATGATTGTGCTTTGAAGAAATTCTCTCGCGTCGGAGCGTTTAGAATCAAAAGAAGAAAAAGCTTTTTTAAGATGCATCACAGCCATCTCCGATGCTATCTCGCCTGCATTGGCTCCCCCCATACCATCGGCTACGACCCATAAGGCTGCACTTTCAGAAATATCATATAGGCGATTGGTATCGAAATACCAGTTTTGGTATCGTTGGTCAGGATTCAGAATGAAATTATCTTCATTGTGATCTCTCACAAGTCCCTGATGTGTACGAGCCGTGATGCGGTATTTCATGTTATCTAAAATTTAGTATGGAATCTGTGAGACAGGCACATATGTTTCCAGATTGGATATTTCACCTGACAAGATACCAACAGCGACTAAGCGACCATCTTTCACAGCGAATACCGGACCTCCGGAATTGCCGGGACTTGTTCCGGTGGTAGTAGCCAATATGGTTCCTATTTTTGAATCAAGCCCGTCCTGGGCCACAATAGACATGCTGAAAAGAGGACTTATTTTGCCTTTTCTTAAATCTGCTCCAAAACTTCTCGGATACCCTAATACAATCAGCTCAGACCCCAACTCAAGGTTCTGAGCCAGAGATCTGTCCAGTTGAATCGATCCTTTTTCAGAAGTTTGAATAAATGCCCAGTCGTCATCGTTGAGACCACAATCTTTTATTTCAATGACTAGTGGATTTTTGTCATCTCCGATGTTAATTCTTTCAATTGTTTCTTTTGTTCGTCCTGTTGTAAACATTAAACCATCAAAGTTCATCCTTCGACCGTCCGGTGAAAAGATCTGGATATTGATTCTTATGTCACCGTCTCTGAAAGCATAGGCTCTGTTGAATAAGACATCTTTTATATCATCAATACCAAATAAGAAACTTGCAATACAATGCTTAGCAGTGATCAGTTTGCCTTCATCAGTCAAATAACAAGTACAAGATCCTCCGCTTTCTATTTTCTTTCCGTCAGGAAGAGTTAAAATATATTCCATTGACATGTAGAAGACATCGTTTTTAATCTGTTCAATAAGAGATTTTATGCGTTTAGAATCAAAAGCAGGTGTCGGAGGTAACTGAACCGGTGGTGCTGGAATCGGATTTTTAGGTATGTTCTGGATTTGCCTTTGAAGGTTTTGAATCTGGGATTGTGAGTATCCCAATGCTGCCAGCAAGGAGTCGCTTTGGGCTTTGCTTTTTTGTTCGAGTTCTGCGGCCCGTTGGAGTGCACCGGCGAGTTCGCTTTGAAAAGCTTTATCCTTCAAATAGTCCTGATAGATATAAAAACCTCCTCCACCAAGGGAAAGAAGTAGCAAAACCGACATTGCTGTGAGTGCTGTTTTGTACGGCCGGAGTGCTTGCTTTCCAAAGAGAGATAATCGTCGGGTGAGGCTTATGGAATTTGCTTTATTGTTTTTAGGGAGCAAAAAGTTGATTTTCGGTCCTTCCAGGCTGAGCTGAATGGTATCACCATTCTGCAGATGCCATCGGTTT
>CALFUW010000069.1 GCA_937929815.1 uncultured Flavobacteriales bacterium
TTCGTTCACAACCGACTCACGCATTCGCTCGAAGTCGCTAGTGTCGGGCGCAGTCTGGCCCGATATGCCGGCAAAATCGTCGCAGATAATTATCTCGATCCTCAGGATCGCACATCTGAAGAATTTTACCGCTTCGGTCTCTCATCGGTCGTGGCTTCTGCATGTCTGGCTCATGACATTGGGAATCCGGCATTTGGCCACTCAGGAGAAAAGGCTATAAGTCAATTTTTTATTCAAAATCCGGGTCTTAATAGCCATTTCAGCGATGAAGAGTGGACAGATCTCACCCATTTTGAGGGCAATGCCAATGCATTCCGGATTGTGGCACAGAAAAAAGCCCATCAGATGCAACAAGGCCTTGGAATCACCCTGGCAACCTTAGCCTCCATGATCAAATACCCATGCGAATCCACAGCCATGGATCCAAACAAGCCCTCGAGGAGAAAATACAACGTATTTCAAAGCGAAGTCGGTCTTTTACATCAGGTCGCCGAAGGTACCCGGATGTACAAAGAATCTCACAAGCCCCTTGTTTACGCACGTCATCCCTTTGTATATCTGGTAGAGGCCGCTGATGACATTTGCTATGCGATCATGGATTGGGAGGATGCAACGCGATTGAAAATACTTCCCTTTGAATTTGCTTCCGATTGCCTGATGGCACTGGTAAAAACCGATCCGGAATACAACCCTGAAAAAGCCAACCGAATACTTACAACCCTCAAAACGGATCCAAATGAACAAATGGCGTATCTAAGGGCAAAAAGCATCAACGCACTTGTGAGACATTGCTCCGAAGTGTTCGCTGAATTTGTCCGTACCGGTCAGATTTTTGAAAATCCACCTGCCCTGGTGAAAGGAATTCCTGAGGAAGCAAAGCAGATTTTAAATGAGATAGCGAAGCATTCCTTTGAAAAGATCTACAATCACGATTCCGTGGTGAGAATTGAGCTTACCGGCTTCCGGGTATTGTATGGTCTGTTGGAAGATTTCGTGCCGGCTGTTTTGGCAAAATTACCGGATACTTTCTCCGGCAAATTACTCCGGATCTTACCCGTTCAATATCGCCCTTTGCCCGACGAAAGTGACTATCAAAAGGTGAGAAAGGTGCTCGACTATATATCAGGAATGACGGATCTGTACGCTCTTGAACTTTACAGAAATCTGCGTGGCATTTCCATGCCGGGTTACGGAATCCCTGATTAAACTTAAGTTGGATTTACGGAGTTGTCTGTATTGTATAATTAAGTGTGAAATGGAAGAATTTCAATACCGATGCCCCTATTGCTGCGCATTGATTTCTGCGCTGATAGAGCCTTCAGGCGGGTCTTTTGATTACGAAGAAGATTGCGAGGTGTGTTGCAGACCGATCCGACTGAGGTTTCGTGTCAGGATTTCTGCTGCTGGCGAGGTTCGAGTTCAAAGTTTTAGGGCATCTACGCTGGACGATCTATAAAAATTACGCTCTGAAAAATTTATTACATCCGAATCGCTGTAATTTGCGGTATTCTAAATCAGATGAGATGAAACGATACAACATTATAAATGAAATCCCCCCAAGTATAAATGTAGATGGCAAACTCATCCTCTTTGACCGCCCGAAGGCTATGGGCATCATCAATGCGACACCTGATAGTTTTCACTCCGTGAGCAGGGTTTCGAATGTACACGAGGCTTTGAAACTGGCAGAAAAAATGGTGGCTGAGGGTGCGGACTTTCTGGATGTAGGAGGGTGCAGTACGCGTCCGGGCAGCGAACCTCCATCCATTGAGACCGAATGGGAGCGCATCGCCGACGTCCTGCCAAACCTGCGCAAAAATTTTCCGGATGTGGTTATTAGCGTTGATACCTTCCGATCGGAAATCGCACACAGAGCCATCGAACACGGTGCACAAATGGTCAATGACATCAGTGGGGGCACCTTGGATCCGCAAATTTTAAAAGTTGTGGCCAAGTATCAGGTGCCCTATGTCGTTTCACATCTCAAAGGGGCGCCGAAAACCATGCAGGAAAATCCGGAATATCAGGATCTGATAGGTGAAATTTACTACTATTTCAGCCAACGATTAAAGAAAATCCGCGAAGCTGGCATCAATGACATCATTCTGGATCCGGGATTTGGTTTTGGAAAAAAACTGGAGCACAATTTTATGATCCTCAAAAATCTCCACATCTTCAATGATTTCGCAATGCCGATAATGGTAGGCCTGAGTCGCAAATCTATGATATACAAAGCCTTAGGAATCTCTCCTGAAGAAGCCCTCAATGGTACCACTGCGCTACACATGGCAGCACTGATGTCAGGGGCGCACCTGCTTAGGGTTCATGACGTCAGAGAAGCCGTCCAGACCATTAAATTGTATGAATTGATCAAATACGCAGAAGTCTGATCATGGGGGAATTGACCTGGATCAATGTACTGGATATTTTTATTGTTTCACTTCTGATATACCAGATTTACAGACTCATACGAGGTACTTCGTCGCAAAGCATCCTGGTAGGTATTCTGGTAATATATGCTGTATGGAAGATTGTTCAGTGGCTGCAATTGACCTTGCTGACCGAAATCATGAGTCGGTTTATCGACGTAGGATTTCTTGCATTGGTTATTATTTTTCAAACGGAAATACGCCGGTTTCTGCTGGTAATCGGAACCCCCGGAAGCAAACTGAACTTCAGATGGTTGAGAAAAATTCTGATCAAAAAAAAGGAGGACAGGAGCGAATTGATGGATTACGACCAAATACTGCTGGCTTGCGAAAGGCTTCAGCGACAAGCCAACGGGGCACTTATCGTAATCGGTCGCAAAAATGCATTATCCCTTTACATTCAGACCGGTATTTCATTGGAAGCACATCTGAGTGCTTTGCTTCTGGAATGTATCTTTCAGAAAACATCTCCACTGCACGACGGAGCGGTCATTATAGAAAAAAATAAAATTACCTCCGCCCGCGTCATTTTGCCGGTAAGCGAAAATCCCCGGTTACCTGCTCATTTTGGTTTGCGTCATCGCGCGGCTGTCGGGATATCGGAGCGCACCGATGCCATTGTTATAGCCATTTCCGAAGAAAGTGGCGAGGTCATGGTGTGCCATGACGGTCAGTACCGGATGAATGTCAG
Organism: uncultured Flavobacteriales bacterium; assembly: GCA_937929815.1. Lineage (GTDB taxonomy): Bacteria > Bacteroidota > Bacteroidia > Flavobacteriales > Schleiferiaceae > Thermaurantimonas. The sequence continues at coordinate 3,121 of CALFUW010000069.1, forward strand.
CAAAGAAGAGCTTAGCAGAGAGCTGCATTCCTATTTTTTGTTTTAGTGAAAGGCTATTCGCGGTTTTTTGAATCCATCAATATGGTGACCGGCCCTTCGTTGACCAGTTCCACTTCCATCATTGCGCCGAAGATTCCGGTTTCAACTTTTTTGCCGGTGAGGCTTTGCAGCTTCTTTACAAAATATTCATACAAATAGTTGGCAGCCTTGGGGTCTGCAGATGCAACGTAGCTGGGTCGATTCCCTTTTTTGGTGGATGCATGAAGGGTAAACTGACTTACAACCAGCATACTGCCTTCAACATCGGATATGGAGAGATTCATCTTGCCATGCGGGTCATTGAAAATTCGGAGCTGAACCGCCTTCGCAGCCAGCCAATCGGCGTCGGCCTCCGTATCCGAGTGCGTCACTCCGACCAAAATGAGCAATCCCATCCCGATTTGCCCCACCACTTCGTTGTTTACTGTTACTTTGGCGCGCTTTACCCGTTGAATGACTATTCGCATCGCATGAAAAAAGCTTGGTTTCGATTTTCAGAACTCTCTGCCGCAAAGGTGTACGAAATCCTCAGAATACGAAATGAAATCTTCGTAGTCGAACAAAGATCTGTTTACAACGATACCGACGGATTTGATTACCAGGCACTGCATTACACATACACTCTTGAGGAGCGGCTGATTGCCTACAGCCGCATATTGCCACCAGGTACCATATATTCTGAGGCAAGCATCGGAAGGGTATGTGTGCGTCAAGACTACCGACACCGCGGCTTAGGCCGTGCCTTATTTGCAGAGGGGCTGAGCATACTCGAATCCGTATATGGTCGCCAGCCGATTAAAATTCAGGCCCAACTGTATTTGCAAAAGTTTTATCAATCCTTTGGTTTCGAAAGAATTACGGAGCCATATGACGATTGTGGGATTTTACATGTAGATATGGTTCGATCTTAATGCAGATCCATTTATCAACCTTGCTGCCCGTGAAATAGATGCCATAAGGATTTTGTCATTGCTTTTTAAAAAAGCTCCAGAGAAATGGCGGAAAGGATATACTCAACAGGCAGTACATGCCAGACAGGCACCCATTTACCGGGTCGTTTTAATAATGCTTTCCAGGGTAGTCCAGGCGCCCCCGTTGTACGATTCAATTCCACGGGCTTTTAAAAGGCCAACAGCTGCGCGGCTCCTGGCTCCGCTCCGGCAGCATGTAATGATGGGTCTGCCTTTGGCTTTTAAGTCGTCTACATAGGTGGGCAAAGCATCAAGAGGAATGTTTTTCGATCCTTTGATGTGTCCTGATTTGTATTCCTGTGGTGTCCGCACATCCACGATGATGGCTCCCCTTTGGAGCAGTGCTTTGAAATCCGTCTTTTTAACAAACAAAAAATCTAAAAGTGACATGTTAAATATGTTTTTTCAAAGAACTCCTGCTCACTTCCTTCTGCGCAGTGACAGCGGTTACTTCAGAGGAATTTTAGGAAAAAATGCGGATCAAAAGTACCTTTGACCCGCTAATTTTCAGACATGAAATTTTTTATTGATACGGCCAATATTGATCAGATTCGTCAGGCGCAAGCCCTCGGTATCCTGGATGGTGTTACGACCAATCCAAGCCTGATGGCCAAGGAAGGTATAAAGGGGGAGTCCAATATCCGAAATCATTACAAGCAAATCTGTGATATAGTTAAAGGACCGGTAAGCGCCGAAGTCATATCCACCGATTTCGAAGGCATAATCAGAGAAGGGGAGTCATTGGCAGAAATTGACCCCAATATTGTGATCAAAGTTCCAATGCTTCCGGATGGAGTCAAAGCCATTAAATACTTTTCCGAAAAAGGGCTTAAAACCAACTGCACACTCGTGTTTTCGGCAGGACAAGCACTTTTGGCAGCTAAGGCCGGTGCCACCTATGTTTCTCCTTTTATCGGACGTCTCGACGATATTTCATACGATGGAATAGAACTGATTCAGCAGATTCGGCTGATTTATGACAACTACCTGTACGAAACGCAGATCCTGGCTGCCTCTGTGCGCCACACACTCCATGTGATTAAGTGTGCCGAAGCTGGTGCAGATGTCATGACCGGCCCCCTGCAATCCATTATGGGCTTGTTTAATCATCCTCTTACGGACATTGGCCTGAAGAAGTTTCTGGAAGATTTCCACAGATCTCAGCAATAAAATTCGGCATTGCTCAGGATTTCTGGCCTCTTTTTAAGCATCCTGGTCGAGCTGCCGCCTCTGCATCCTGCTTAAGAATGCACATAAGCACAGAGGAGCATGAGAATGATTTTTTCAAAAATTTGTGCTTTTAGAAGTCGTGGCTATATGAGGATCAGTGTTTGGGTCGATCTGTAGCGGACACTTACAACCTGACGCCATCAATGTCGGATCCGAAGGAATCCGTTCTGCGCAAAAATTCTACTCACATTAAATTGTTCTACTCAAAAATTTACCCTTTTAATCATAAAAAAGAGGTGTTTTGTGAACTTAACCGCAAAATAATTTTCATTTTTTGATCCTATGAGTAGTTTTGCTACACATTTTATTGAGTAAATAATTTACTCAGTTTAATGCTAAATCGTCAGACCGTAAATGTGACTGACGTGGCGGAGCCTTAAAAAAAAGTATGGCTCAATATACTGACGAGCTTTCCGAAAATCTTGATTTAATTCGCAGTATTGTCCGCCAGAGCGATTGCGATGCGGAGGTTCGCATTTTCTGCACTGACCCTGATGATATCCATATCGACAAAGAAATATACCTGCTCATCATCAGCCAAAAAGTTACCATCGACATGTGGTTTTGCATGGAGTATGAACTCAGAAGAGCTTTTAAAGGGAGATTTGTAAAAACGTTTGTGGTTCGTGAAATCAATTCAGGACTTCTCCGGATTGCCTATGATTGTTCGGTCAGAATATAGATGACACTTTCGAGAGATTTTTACAATGAAATACCGGTTGTACTCCGTTGAGACCGGAAATTAACCTCCCGGGAATGGATCAACTGGCCAAACAAACCCACCCCTGCCATAAAACTCCGTTGGGAAGCCAAATATACTGGCATGTGCTTTTTTAGGTTAGATGCAAGATGTATCTTTTTACCATTGAGCAAAGCAAATCCTGCAAAGGGCAATCACACCAATCAGGTTTCGCCCATGCCTCCGATTAACGCCCGAATTTAGAAATGTTAGACACCCTGATTTCATCAAAAACCCGCATTAAACTGCTTCTGAAGTTTTTCTTAAACACGGAAGCTAAAGGATATTTGAGAGGGTTGGAATCTGAATTTGGCGAAAGTTCCAATGCCATTCGGCTTGAACTGAATCGATTGGAAGAGGCAGGAATGCTCATTTCAGAAATACAGAACAACAAAAAATATTTCTCCGTAAACAAAAATCACCCTTTGTTTGGCCCTGTGAGCCAACTGATCCGCTCCTATGTGGGAATTGATACCGTAATCGAAAAAGTTGTCGAACGCCTTGGAAATGTATCTGAAGTATATCTCACCGGATCCTTTGCACGGGGAATTGATTCTGATACACTCGATATCGCTTTGGTTGGTAAAAACATCGATGAGGATTATCTGGAATTTTTGGTACAAAAAGCAACAAAAATCATCCATCGGAAGATTGAAACCTCTGTATTTTTAGACCTGGATTCACTTGTGTCAAAACATGGTGAATCGATAGTACTCATATATAAAAATGAAGAAAATAAATGATTGAACTTAAACCTCTTAACCAATCTAAAATAGGCATTATAGGTCTTGGATACGTCGGTCTGCCTCTCGCTGTAGCTATGGCGGAGAAGTATAAAGTAGTAGGATTTGACATAAACTTTTCCAGAGTGGACGAATTGCTTAAAGGACACGATCACACACTGGAAGTTGCCGACGATGAACTCAAAAAAGTCCTCGTCAAAAACCCGATGGAGCTCTACAATGGTAAAGTGGGCTTCTACCCCTCTGTCGCCGTGGGTGACCTTTCGTCGTGCAACATTTATATCGTTACCGTTCCGACGCCTACGGATAAGCACAACCGACCGGATCTGACGCCGATGATCAAAGCATCCGAAACGGTATCTAAAGTACTCAAAAAAGGGGATGTCGTCATTTATGAATCGACCGTATATCCCGGCGTAACAGAAGAGGAAATGGTTCCCATCTTGGAGAAGGGCTCCAGATTGAAATTTAACGAAGATTTCTTCTGCGGATACTCTCCCGAAAGGATCAACCCGGGCGACAAACAGCATACGGTGACCAAAATTTTAAAGGTGACCTCAGGTTCGACCCCGGAAGTGGCTGAATATGTAGATCAATTGTATAAATCCGTAATCACCGCCGGCACGTATAAAGCCTCTTCCATCAAAGTGGCAGAAGCCGCCAAAGTCATTGAAAACAGTCAGAGAGACATCAACATAGCCTTTGTCAACGAACTTTCTAAAATCTTCAACCTTCTCGGAATTGATACCTCTGAAGTACTCGAAGCTGCCGGTACGAAGTGGAACTTTTTGAAATTTAAACCGGGTCTGGTCGGCGGGCACTGCATCGGTGTCGATCCCTACTATCTTGCCCAAAAGGCTCAGGAAGTCGGTTATCATCCCGAGATCATCCTTGCGGGCCGCAGGCTGAATGATTCGATGGGAAAACACGTAGCGACCGAGACCATCAAACTGATGATGCGCAAAGACCTTCGGGTCATAGACTCTAAAGTATTGATTCTTGGATTTACCTTTAAGGAAAACTGTCCGGATACTCGCAATACAAGGGTAATCGATATTTATAAAGAGCTCAGGAGTTTTGACGTTCAGGTCGATGTGTATGACCCATGGGCTAACCCGGAGGAAGTGAAGCATGAATATGGAATCGAAATTCTCAACGGAGCCGATCAGCTTCCGGAACTCTCGCAATATGCTGCCATCATTCTGGCTGTGGCGCACGATGCATTCAAAAATTTAAAACTTTGTAAATCAAATACTCAGGTGATCTATGATGTGAAAGCGATCCTGCCCAAAGCGTGTGTAGATGCCCGGCTGTAAATCCATTAAGCACATCTGAAAATGAAAATACTTCTCACCGGCGCAGCCGGATTCATAGGCTCCAATATTTTGGAGAGATTGCTTCAAATGAATGAAATTGAGCATGTCACAGGTCTCGACAATCTCTCCACAGGGCACTTGCGAAATATTGAAGCCTTTCTGAATCATCCAAAATTTACCTTTGTAGAAGGGGATATACGCGATTTTGAAGTATGTGAGAAATCCGTTGATGGTGCGGATGCTGTTTGCCATCAGGCTGCCCTTGGCAGTGTGCCACGCAGCATCGAAGATCCTCTCACCTCGCACGAGGTCAATGTCAATGGCTTTATCAACATTTTGGAGACCGCCAGACGGCTGGGAGTAAAACGTGTGGTCTATGCGTCTTCATCCTCTGTGTATGGCGATCTGGAAGAGTCGCCCAAGGTGGAGGACCGGGTAGGAAAAGTACTCTCACCCTACGCAGCCACCAAAATGAGCAACGAACTCTACGCTGAAGCCTATGCCCGCAATTACGATATGACGCTGGTCGGGCTTCGCTACTTCAATGTTTTTGGTCCCAAACAGGATCCTAACGGCCCTTATGCAGCAGTGATTCCGCTTTTCATTAAAGCCGCACTATCCAACACTACGCCCGTAATCAACGGTGACGGAACCATCACCCGTGATTTCACTCCGGTGTCCAATGTGGTACAGATTAATATCAATGCCCTTTTAAACCCCCTCGAAATCTCGCGCCATTACATCTGGAATGTAGCCTGCGGACAAACGACCGATTTAACCGCCCTTTGGCAAATGATTAAGCAAATTACCGGCGCAGATGTGGATGCTGTCCACGGCCCGGTTCGAAAAGGGGATATCCTGTATTCACTTGCCGATATTTCAAAAGCAGAAGAACAAGGCAACTACAAACCGGATTCAGACCTTTACGAAGGGCTGAAACGAACCGTGGACTATTACAAAAAAGAGCTGCTAATGGCCTGATAGGCGCTACATCCTCCACAAAAAACAACACGAGTGAACGATAAAACGTATTTTGCACATCACACAGCGGTAATCGATCCCGATTGTGAAATTGGTGAAGGAACCAAAATCTGGCACTTCTCGCACATCATGACCGGCTGTAAAATCGGTCGTAACTGCAATCTGGGGCAAAATGTGGTCGTAAGTCCGGAGGTAGTCCTGGGCAATAACGTCAAGGTTCAAAACAATGTAAGCATTTACACAGGTGTCACATGCGATGATGACGTTTTTCTGGGACCAAGCATGGTCTTTACCAATGTGATCAACCCCCGGTCTGCGATTAACAGACGCGGTCAGTACCTCAAAACCCACGTAGGTAAAGGTGCTACCATCGGTGCCAATGCCACCATCGTATGCGGTCATGACATCGGGCCCTATGCCTTTATTGGCGCAGGATCCGTAGTGACCAGACCCGTAAAAGCCTATGCATTGGTCGTGGGCAACCCGGCCCGACAGATCGGTTGGATGAGCGAATACGGACACCGGCTTCACTTTGATGCGAGTGGCCGCGCCCAGTGTCCGGAGAGCAAGGAGTGGTATGAACTAAAAGACGATCAGGTCACTAAAGTGTAATTTCATCCTAAGTACATTACCTGCAACTATTTTCTTTAAAATAAAGAAATCCGGTATCCGGATGTCTGTTCCAAAGCAAAAATTCTGCTTTCAGTTTTTTCAGTTGCCGCAATAATTCTGGAGTAAATGATTTCTACAGATAAAAGCTTTGTGATCGGTTGCTTTTGATCAAAAAACATCTTAAAAACACACCTCATATCGTTGCAGTTAAATTCATCTTTGAGATACCCGGATCAAAACGGCATAGAGCAGATTTCAACCGATTGTAAGGTGTGCTCATCCCAAAAAAACGACAATAAAAACATATAAAATTTTCATGAAAAACTTCGCTCT